>NZ_AZSV01000043.1:0-37229 GCF_000582595.1 Pseudomonas sp. BAY1663 | reverse complement strand
ATCGGCGGCCAGGCCGGTGTCCTGCTGGTACTTCAGCGGGGCAAGGCGGGGAAACACGGTGTGGTCGTCGCCGAACACCAGCGTGTGGCCACCTTCGTCATGCTGGAAGTGAAAGCTGAGGCCTTCCTCCTCGCACAGGCGCTGGATGAAGTGCAGGTCGGATTCGTCGTACTGCACGCAGTAATCGCGTTCGGGGTAGGCGTGGCCGAGTTGGAAACGGAAGCTGTCGGCCTGGATGCCGTGGGCCTGCAGCACTTCGGCGATGATCTGTGGCACCGTCAGGTGTTGGAAGATGCGCTGATCGAAACTCTGGGCGAGGTAGGCGAGGGCCGGCCGCAGGCTGATGGCGTAGCGGGTCAGGCGTTTGCCCGAGTCGCCTTGTTCGATGCTGTGGATCACGCCGTGCACGCCCTTGCCGCCGGGGCCGAAGGCGAGGTAGGCGGGCTGGTTGATCAGCGCATCGAGGTCGAGATCGGGGCGCTCGCTGACCAGCTCGATATCGAAGCAATAGGGGTGGTTGAGCCTCTCCCGGCCTTCGAAGCCTGCTACCTGCAGGTCGGTTTCATGGTTCGCGATGGCGAGGGTGATGTGCGCCTGGTTGGCATCCCGCATGCCTTGGCCTCCTTCCTTGGGTTAGGCAAAGGCCGGAGGGTGACCGATGGCCGCGTCCAGTTCAACAACCACGGCTCTAGAGCATGCATCAGGTCAAGAAATGCCCGCTCTTGCGCGTAATGCTGTTCACTCAATGACTCAAGCTGGAGTTGGATCACATGTAGGAGCGGGCCACGCCCGCGATTCGCGCGCATGGCGCGCTCCTACAAAGTACTCTCCGTGCTTATCTGAACAGCATTACGCTCTTGCGCGGCTCAACCGCGCCGTTCCTCGTTCAGCCGCTCCAGCTCGCGGCGGACCATCGCGGTGTATTCCGGCGGGCTGAGCTGGTACAGCTCGGTGGCTACCCAGGGAAGCCAGCGGGGGCCCAGCGCTTCGCGGCGTGCCAACAGCCGTTGGGCTTCGGCAGTGGCCCGGGCGGCGTTGCGCGTGTGGAAATCTGCTCGGCTCATGGTCGTCTCCTGTCAGATGCGGGCGATTGAATAGCAGAGGCGCGGGGGCTTGGTAAACTCCGACGCCCGCGCTAGGCTCGACGGCTTCGATCCGCTCAGCGAGTACGATCCATGCCGGTGCGTGTGAACTTCAAGGACAAGATCTCCCGCCAGCGTCCCTATGGCAGGGCCGAGGCTGGGCTCAGGGCCAGCGATGGCGACCTGGGCGCGGTGATCGACCAGCTGGAGAGCGACCGCGGGCGGATCATCAACTCGGCCGCCGTGCGCCGCCTGCAGCAGAAGACCCAGGTCTTCCCGCTCGAACGCAACGCCGCGGTGCGCAGCCGCCTGACTCATTCGCTGGAAGTCCAGCAGACCGGCCGCTTCATTGTCCGCACGCTCTATAAACAGCTCGGCGCCAGGGCGGCCGATTATGGCCTGGACGGCCTGGAGGGCGCGCTGGAAAGCCTGGTGGAAATGGCCTGCCTGATGCACGACATCGGCAATCCCCCGTTCGGTCATTTCGGCGAATATGCCATCGGCGCCTGGTTCGAGCGCCATCTGGACGAACTGTTCGCCGCCGCCGTGCCGCCGGGGCAGGGCGATGCCGAGTTGCGCACACGCATGCTCGTCGACCTCAAGCAGTTCGAGGGCAACGCCCAGGCGATCCGCCTGGTGGTGACGCTGTTGCGCCTGAACCTCACCTATACCCAGACTGCCGGCCTGCTCAAGTACGTGCGTCCGGCCCATGCGCCGAAGCCGCAGAAGGGCACTCCGGGCGCCTATCTGCAGAAGAAGCCCGGTTTCTACCTTTCCGAGGAAGGCTTCATCCATGAACTGCAGGCGGCGCTGGATCTGCGGCCCTGCACGCGCCATCCGCTCGCCTATGTCATGGAGGCGGCCGACGATATCGCCTACTGCCTGGCGGACATCGAGGATTCGGTGGAGAAGGGTATCTTCAGCATCGAACAACTGGCGCAGTTGCTGCTGGCCAAGTTCGCCGAGCACGGTTCGCCCGACGCGCCGATTCCCGGGCCTGAGCGCAGCTTTCGCAGCATGGTCAACTATGCGCTGGAGCGCGCCGGGAAGGAGCCGATCAACAAGGTCGGCGAGTTCTTCATCTGGTTGCGGGTGAACATGATCCACCCGCTGGTCCAGCATGCCGCGCGGCAGTTCATCGACAACATCGAGGCGGTCTACCACGGCACGCTCGATCGCGCGCTGCTGGAAGACGACAGCCTGCCCAACGCCATCGTGCAGACCTTCAAGAACGTGGCGATGGACCGAGTGTTCTGCCACCGCGAGGTGGAGACCCTGCAACTGCAAGGCTATCGCATCCTCCAGGGGCTGCTGGATCACTACGCCCAGCTGTTGCGCGTGCCGCCGGAGGTCTTCCATGAGCTCACGGTTGGCAACTGCCGCAACGAGCCGCACCTGCAGATGCTGGCGCGGCGCCTGCCCAATCAACTGGTCAAGGCCTATCACGAAGCGCTCAAGGATCATCCGCAAGCTTCGGCGGACCGGCCGTTGTGGGAATTCTATTGCCGCAATCGCATGTTGCAGGACTTCGTCAGCGGCATGACCGACCAGCTCGCCCAAGACGAATATCGCGCCTTGTCGGCGCTATAAACCCCGGTTACCGGCAGGCTGAGCGGCTCCGTCGCACGGTTTGCGTGCCTTGGCACCCGTGTGGCCGCTGCGCTTGGTACGCACATTGCTATGACATGGTGCAGCGGCCGGCGTGAAAGCCCCTAAATGGCGCACGCAAGGAATCTGGGTTTATTCATAACTTATTGAAAAATAATACTATTAACGTGATCGAAGCGTTGATGGACCCACCTCCCGGCTGCAGGTGGCGGTTAGCGGTTCCGACTTTGTGATGCATCACGGTGCGTCATGCGGATCAAGATAACCGTTTTGGTGCGTTCTACCCGGTGAGGCTGTAACTACCGATGGAAAACCTCAATAACGCCGTGGAAACTCTGATCCATGGTTCGAACACGCTCTTCATCCTCATGGGGGCGGTCATGGTGCTGGCGATGCATGCCGGCTTCGCCTTTCTCGAAGTCGGCACCGTGCGGCTGAAGAACCAGGTCAATGCCCTGTCGAAGATCATCACGGATTTCGCCGTATCCACCCTGGCGTACTTCTTCATCGGCTACTGGATCGCCTACGGCGTGACCTTCATGCAGCCGGCCGAGCAACTGGTGGCCGATCATGGCTACGCGCTGGTGAAGTTCTTCTTCCTGCTCACCTTCGCCGCGGCGATTCCGGCGATCATCTCCGGCGGCATCGCCGAGCGTGCACGTTTCGGCCCGCAGCTGTGCGCGACCTTGCTGATCGTCGCCTTCGTCTACCCCTTCTTCGAAGGCATGACCTGGAACGGCAACTTCGGCGTTCAGGCCTGGCTGGAGCACCGGTTCGGTGCGGCTTTCCATGATTTCGCCGGCTCCGTGGTGGTGCATGCCATGGGGGGCTGGCTGGCTTTCGGGGCGGTGATCCTGCTCGGCCGGCGTAACGGCCGCTACCGCGACGGCCGCCTGGTGGCGTTCGCGCCGTCGAACATTCCGTTCCTGGCGCTCGGCTCCTGGATTCTCATCGTCGGCTGGTTCGGCTTCAACGTGATGAGCGCCCAGACCATCGAAGGGATCAGCGGGCTGGTGGCCGTCAACTCGCTGATGGCGATGGTGGGCGGCACCGCTGCGGCCTGGCTGGTCGGCCGCAACGACCCGGGCTTTCTGCACAACGGCCCGCTGGCCGGGCTGGTGGCGGTCTGTGCCGGCTCCGACCTGATGCATCCGGTCGGTGCGCTGGCCACCGGCGCCATCGCCGGGGCATTGTTCGTCTGGGCGTTCACCGCGACACAGAACCGCTGGAAGATCGACGACGTGCTCGGTGTCTGGCCGTTGCACGGCCTGTGCGGCATCTGGGGCGGCATTGCCTGCGGTATCTTCGGGCAGCAGGCACTCGGCGGGCTCGGTGGCGTCAGCATGGCCAGCCAGCTGATCGGCAGCGCACTGGGCATGCTGGTGGCGCTGGCTGGCGGCTTTGCGGTCTATGGGCTGCTCAAGGTTTCGCTGGGCATCCGCTTGAGCCAGGAAGACGAGTACAACGGTGCCGATCTCGCGATCCACCGGATCGGAGCGCTCAGCCACGACTGAGCGCTCAATAGCCCCGCGTGCGCTGCACCTGGTAAGCCAGTGGACGGCCGTCGCGCAACGCCTGCAGATTCTGTACGACGATCCGTGCGGCGCTGCGCAGGTCGGTCGCGGCGGCCACGTGCGGCAGCAGCGTCACCTTCGGGTGTCGCCAGAAGGGGTGGTCCGTCGGCAAGGGTTCGCTGCGAAATACATCGAGCACGGCCTGGCCGACCTGGCTGTTGTCCAAGGCCTGGAGCAGATCCGCCTCCACGACATGCGCGCCGCGCGCCAGGTTGACCAGTCCGGCGCCGGGGCGCAGGGCATCGAAGAAGCGCCGGTCCAGCAGGTCGGTGGTCCGTGCCGTCAATGGCAGCAGGTTGATCAGGATGTCGCTGCGCCCCAGCAGCGGCCACAGCGCCGCCATACCGCAATGCAGGGGGATGCCTGCGATGCTGCCGCCGTGCAGGTTCCAGCCTGCCACGCGATAACCCAGGGCGAGCAGGCGGCTGGCGCAGGCGCGCCCCATCTGGCCCATGCCCAGCACCGTCACCTGGATTTCGTCGGCGCGTCGTTGCGGTAGCGGTCGCCAGGTGGCCGTACGCTGCTGGCGCGCATAGGCGAAGAAGTCGCGGTGTAGCGAAAGGGTCGCCCAGAGCGCGGTCTCGGCCATGGCGGCGTTCATGGCCGGATCGACCATGCGTGCGACCGGCACGTCGGCGGGCAGGCTCGGGTCGGCCAGCAGCCGGTCGACGCCGGCCCAGAGCGACTGGATCAGGCGCAGGTTCGTCAGGCCCCGCAGCGAACCCGGAGGAGGGTTGGCCACCACGGCCGCGCCGATCCGCCCGGCGTTCTCCGGCGTGACGGACAGATGCCAGGCGGCATCGGGCAAGGCCTCTTGCAGCGCCGCGAGCCAGGCGTCCCGTTCGTCATCGTCGAAGCTGCCGCAGAGCAGTATGTCCATCGTTCGTGGTTTCCCTTGTTCGCGTCGTTGCCACGGAACTGTACTCAGCCGCGCGGCCTCTGAATATTCAAGCATTGGAACACGTGCACGCGTGCTTTCAGTCTGTTCAAACGCGCCTGGAGAACACCATGGAACTCCCCAACAAAGACCTCGGCACCCTGTTCGAACAGCTCGGCCTGGCCTCCGATCCCGCCAGCATCGATGCCTTCATCGCCAGCCATTCGCCGCTGCCGGAGGACGTCAGGCTGGCCGATGCACCGTTCTGGAACGAGGCGCAGCGGGCGCTGCTGCGGGACGAATGGGTGGAGGATGCGGAATGGGCGCCGATCATCGACGAACTCAACGTGCGGCTGCACGAACGCTAGGGCCTGTCGCCATTTCGTTCGCGACCGCGACGAAACGACAACGGACCCTGGGCGGGCGCAGCGCGGCCGGCGGAAGGAGGCGCTACGGGTTGGGCTTCGGCACCATGCGCCTCGGCTACAACCTGCCGCCTCGCTCCAGCGTCAGCGCAAGCTGAACGGCATCAATCGAGCAGGTCGGCTGGCACGTTGCCGCCGTTCTCGGCCAGCCGGTTGAGCACGGTCTTGTGCAGCCACATGTTCATCTGCGCCGAATCGGCCATCTTGTCCTGCGGGCAACCCAGCTCGCTGGCCAGTTCCTTGCGTGCGGTCAGGCTGCTGTCCAGGCCGAGCAGCTTGAGCAGGTCGACGATGGAGGTGCGCCAGTTGAGTTTTTCCGGATTATTGGCCGCCATGCCGTCGAGCTTCGCCGCCACATCCACCTGGTCCATGACCGGGGTGACCGGTGCCGCCGCACCGCCGGTGGATGCTTCCGGGGGCGTGGTGGGCGCCGTACTGCCTGGCGCCGCATGTGCCTTGCCGAGGCCGATCTTTTCCAGAATCGTGTTGAACAAGCCCATGGTGAATCTCCTTTCTGCGTAGGGGGAAGAGCCGAGGCTCGCAGATAGGACCGCTGGCGCCTGGATTCGTCGCGCTACAAATCCAGCATCAGGCGGATCGCCAGGCCAACCGCGATGCTCAGGGTGAAACTGAGCAGGGTGCCGAGCAGTACGTACTCGCTGCGCTGGCGGTTGTTGCGCCCCTTGAGCTCGTTGAAGCGCAGGATGCTTTTCGCCGTGAGCAGGAAGCCGATGGCCTGCCACTGGCCGAGCAGCACCAGGGTCAGGATCAGGCCGCGCTCCAGGTAGCCGACGGAGGCGCCGCCGTTGACCAGCGAATCGTCGGTGCCGATGCGTTCCTGCCAGGGCCTGAGCATGGCGCCGATCAGCCGGATGCCGGGGCGAGCATCAGCAAATAGCCGAGCAGGATCAGCAGATTGCGCGCATTGGCCTGGGCATCGAGATAGGTCGGCACGGCCTGCCAGAGGCTTTCGCTGGTCAGCCACAAGGCGACGATCAACAGCAATGCCGCGAGCTGTTCCAGCAGCAGGCTGCGCGCCGAGCGCTGCGGGCCTGCCGTCCAGCCACCGGCCAGGATGCGCGCCAGCATGACCAGCAATGCCGCCGAGCCGGCCAGCACCGGATCGTCGCGTAGCCCCCCGAAGATCAGCAGTACCGCAAGCCCCTGGGCCAGCCCCAGCAGATACAGCGCGGGGCTGCGCCAGGCGCGCGGTGCCTCCTGCAGGCGCCGGCGCAGCGGCAGGAGGAAATCCAGGACGACGTGGGCCAGCAGCAGCCAGAGCAGCAGCGTGATCGAATCAGGCATCTTCGAGCTCCTTCAGCCAGTCGCGTGCGCAGCCGAGGTAGCGATCCACCAGCCGCGCATCGGCACGTTGCAGCGCCTTGGTCACCGTCACCCGCGATTTGCCCAGCTGTTCGGCGATGCTGCGCTGGTCCAGGCCGCGGGTCAGGTGCAGGTAGTAGGTCTGGGCTTCCACCGGCGTCCAGCGCTCGACGATGGCTTCGACGAAGGCGGTGGGCAGCTCGGCGTACCTGAGCAATTGCGGGATGCTGCTGAACAGGCAGAAGGTTTCCTTCTTCATCCCGTCCAGGCCCTGGCCGGACAGCACGAACGCCTCGCCGTATACCTGGCCATCGTTTTCGGCCCGGCCGATACCCAGCGCCAGCCGCGCATCCCAGCGTTCGCCTGGCGGGCTGGCGGCGATCAGGCCGGCACGCAAGGCGAGCGCACAGTCGAAGGCCGTCTGCGCGTGGCGCATGGTCAGCTGGAAGCCATCGCCGCGAAAGGTTTCGCTGCGCGCCTCATAGCGCTCGCCCAGCGTGGCCAGCAGCGTCTTGAGACATGCGAGGAAGGCCTCGGTATCGTGCATCGAGCGCGAACCGATCAGGTCGCCTGTGAGCACCGCCATCGGGGTCATCGGAAAGGTTCCGTTGTCTGGAAAAGCTACGTGAAGAGAAAGTAGCCTAATAAGGCAACTAAAGCAAAAGTGGCCTTTTAAGGCTACGTGCATCGTCGCCGTCATGTTCCTGGCTCATCGGGCCGTCTAGAATGCCTGTTTTTGCGCGATCAAGGACCCACCATGACCCCACCGACTCCCGGCGATCTCGATATCGACGCGCGCTATGCCTGTGCGAAAGCCCTGGCGCTCGAAGCCGCGCAGCTGGGCATGGATTTCTATCGGCGCCGTGAGGCGCTGGCCGTCGAGCACAAGGGCAGCGATCGGCAGGATGTGGTCAGCATTGCCGACAAGCGGATCGAAGACTTCATCCGCGCGCGGCTCGCCGAGCGCTTCCCCGAGGATGGCTTTCTCGGTGAGGAAAGCGGTTCGGCCGATCTGCAGGCGCGCTGCGTCTGGGTGATCGATCCCATCGACGGCACCGCCTGCTTCGTCAATGGCCTGCACACCTGGTGCGTGTCGGTCGGCCTGCTGGTCGATGGCCAGCCCCATGTCGGGGCGATCGCCGATCCGAATCACGACGAACTGTTCCACGGCTGCCGGGGGCGGGGCGCCTTCGTCAACGACACCCCGCTCGCGGTCAGCGCCGCCACCCATGTCTGCGAGGGGCTGACCGGCGCCGGTACCTTCCACCCGCGCGGCAAGGAGCATTTCATTCCCTTTCTGCAAAAGCTGCTGGGCGAAGGCGGCATGTTCATCCGCAACGGCTCCGGGGCGCTGATGACCGCCTATGTGGCTGCCGGGCGCCTCATCGGTTACTACGAGACCCAGCTCAAGAGCTGGGACTGCCTGGCCGGCCTGGTGCTGGTGGAGGAGGCCGGTGGCCGGGTGAACGATTTCTTCCGTAATGACGGCCTGCTGCACGGCAACCCGTATCTGGTGGCCGCGCCAGGCGTATACCGGCAACTGGCGCAACTGATCGGGCCGTCGCTGGACGGCTGATCGGCGCCGCGGCATCTCGCGTTCGTCGCGCGCGCGTTGCATCGTTCCTGCAGGACGAGCAGCCTGTGCTATACCGTCCAGACGCGACGAGGGCCGACGAACGGCCCGCTCACTACGGGGGAACATAACGGCCCATCCATCAGGCCCGAGCCTATGTGAGCTGATGGAGGCCCCGCAAACAGCGAGGTAACGATCATGACCATGATGCAATGCGCCTACCGCGATCACACCATCACCGCCGAGGTGCTGGAATATCCCGGCACCTCGACGCCCTGGGCTGGCGGCTGCCGTATCACCGATCCGTCCGGGCATGTCACCCGTCGTCTGCCGTTGCCGCTGGAACATGCCTTCATGGATGAACTGGACAAGGCCCAGCGCCTGTCCATCGCCCACGGCAAATGGCTGGTGGACCAGCACCTCGATCACGGGCGGCAGCTGTTCTCGCAAGCAGCCTGACTGGCCGCGCTCGCGCCTGCGCGCCGGATGTCCGGCGCGCTTTTGTTTTGAAGATAATCTTTTCAACTTTCGCGGCCGTGCGATCTGCCAGGCTTCGCGACGGCAACGCCTGCAATCGTGCCAAGTTCCGGATAGCAAAGCGAAAATTCCATTGCCGGAGCGAAAGGCGCGGCGACATTTTGGGCGTTGCTTAATGAGCGAAACGGTGGCATAGCTGATACCGAGCCATCCGCAAAGGTGGCCGTTCATAAGCGGAAGTAAGGACGACTTATGCAAATCCAGGTTCACAGCGATAACCACATCGAAGGCAGTGCCCGTCTGGTCGATTGGGTCAGTGCCAGTGTCGCCAGCAAGCTGGAGCGTTTCGACGACGAACTGACGCGCGTCGTCGTCCACCTGAACGACGAAAACGGCGAAAAAGCCGGTGCCCATGACAAGCGTTGCCAGATCGAGGCGCGGCCGAAGGGGCTGCAGCCGATCTCCGTGACGCACAAGGCCGAGTCGCTGGAGTTGGCGCTCGACGGCGCGGTCGACAAGCTCGAGAACGCGCTCAATCACCAGTTCGGCAAACTGCGCAGCAAGCGTATGGAGGCACAGTTGCTGGCGGGCGGCGGCGCAGCAGGCCAGGATGCCTTGCTCGAGGAAGACTTCCTGGCGGACGAACTGGTCCGCAATTCATAACCTGGGACAAGGGCCTTCCCCGCGAAGGCCCTTGCGCTTCAAGCCAGCAGCTCCGGCGGTATCGTGCCGCCATGCTCGGCCAGCTTCCTCATCACTTCCCGGTGCAGCCACATATTCATCTGTGCCGTGTCGGCCATCCGTTCCGGCGGACAGCCCAGCTCCGTGGCGAGCTGCCGGCGCGACTCCAGGCTGCTGTCCAGGCCCAGCAACTTCAGCAGATCGACGATGGATGCGCGCCAGTTGAGCGCTTCCGGGTACTGCGCAGCCTTCGCTTCCAGTTGTGCCACCACATCCACGCCACGCGCGGTGGCCGCCGAACGGTTCAGGTCCATGTTCGGCGCGAGGGTTTCGTTGGCCGTCGCCGATGGCCTGTCGTTGGACAGCGTGACGCCTTCGGCATTGGACAGCCCGGCATCCGCCGGTGGTACGTCGGCCTTGGTTTGCGCCTCGTTGGATACGTCGCCGAAGCCAAGCTTCGCCTTGATCGAATCGAAAAGCCCCATTGCCTGTCTCCTGGCTGTTGGTCGTGAGCATTGGACCGCCACGTGCGGCAAGCCATTCGCTTCCGTAGGTCGGCTGGGCGTGGCATCCGTCCGTGGCGAGTGTGGCGGGCAACTGGCAAGATTCGCGCTCGGCCCATCCATGCTTTTTCTGCTGTCGAGAACTGATGATCGAACTCGCGATTTACCAGATCGATGCGTTCACCCACGAGCGCTTCAAGGGCAACCCGGCCGCCGTGGTGGGCGATATCGCAGTCGTTCGCCGTGAGGACGGCCTGCTGGAAATGAGTTTTCCCAACCGTGCGCCGGAGCCGGTCGCCGAGCCGCCGCAGGTGCTGCTCGCTGCGCTGAATCTGGTGCCCGAATGCGTGTTGAGGAATCGCCAGGCCTGGTTCGTCGTCTGCGCCGACGAGGAGCAGGTGCGCGCAGCGACGAAGCCCGATACGGCGTGCCGGCCCTTGTTGGGCTTTGCTGCGCTCAGCGCCAACCTACCCGCGAGTGCCCGGTCGCTCGCACATCGGCGAGCGTCGGCTAATCAAGCCGGTGAATGGGCAAGACACCAGCAGCGCCTCAGAACGACTTGATCATCCTGCCCAGCAATTCCATCGCCTTCTCGCTGCGCGCATCCCACGGGTGCCCGTGATTCAGCCGGGCGCAATTGCGAAAGCGCTGGGTCGCCGAGAAGATCGGCCCCGGCGCCAGGCTGATGCCCTGGGCCAGCGCCAGCTGTAGCAGCTGCAGTGAATCCACCCGCTCGGGAAACTCGAACCAGAGGAAGTAGCCGCCGCTGGGACGCGTCACCCGGGTGCTGGCCGGAAAGTGCCGGGCGGCGGAGGCGAGCATCGCGCCCTGTTGCCTCTCCAGCGCGTGGCGCAGCTTGCGCAGGTGGCGATCATAGCCGCCGTGCTGCAGGTAGTCGGCGATGGCCGCCTGCGCGGGCACGGACGGGGAGATGGTGGTCATCAACTTGAGCCGGGCGATCTGCTCGGCATAGCGGCCGCCGGCGACCCAGCCCACCCGGTAGCCGGGCGCGAGGCTCTTGGAGAACGAGCCGCAGTGCATCACCAGGCCTTCGCGGTCGTGGCTCTTGACCGGCTTGGGCGGTTCGCGGGTGAAATACAGCTCGGCGTAGACGTCATCTTCGATCAGCGGCACCTGATGGCGCTGCAGCAACTCGTAGAGCTGCCGCTTCTTCGCCTCGCCCATGCTCGCGCCGAGTGGGTTCTGCAGGCTGCTCATGAACCAGCAGGCCTTGATCGGCAGCTGTGCGAGACTGTCGGCCAGGGTGTCGAGGTCGATGCCTTCGCGCGGGTGCAGCGGAATCTCCACTGCCTTGAGCTTGAGCCGTTCCAGCACCTGCAGGGTGGCGTAGAAGGCCGGCGCCTCGATGGCCACCAGGTCGCCCGGTTCGGTCACCACCTGCAAGCAGAGGTTCAGCGCCTCCATGGCGCCGGTGGTGATCACCAGCTCGTCCATCGGCAGCATCACCCCGCTGACCATGTAGCGCAGGGCGATCTGCCGGCGCAGGTCGGGGTTGCCGGCGGTCATCTCGGCGATCACTTCGCGCGCCGGCATGTCGCGCACGCTCTGCGCCATCGAGCGGGCCAGGCGCTGCAGGGGGAACAGTTCGGGGCTGGGGAAGGCCGAGCCGAAGGGCACGGTATCCGGGTCGCGCAGCGAGGCGAGCACCGAGAACACCAGTTCGCTGACGCCGACGTCGGTGGTTTGCGCGGGTCGCACGCTGATGTCCGGCTCGTGCAACGGGCGCTTGACGTGCTCGCGAACGAAATAGCCCGAGCGTGCCCGCGCCTGGATCAGCCCGCGATCCTCCAGCAGGTAATAGGCCTGGAACACGGTGGACGGGCTGACGCCGTAGGTACGGCTGGCATGGCGCACCGAGGGCACCTTTTCCCCCGGCGCGAGCACACCGCTGCGGATCAGTTCGGCAATCTCGTCGGCGAATTTCTCGTAGCGTTTCATCGTGTCCGGGCCGTGACGGGTAGGCGCGTCAAGTCTACTGCGGTGACCGTGCCGGCGCGACGAAGGTGCTCGGCGTGCTCACCCGGCTGGCCGGTTCGGCGACGTCGTGAGCCTCGAAGCGCAGCGCGTGGCTGCCGGCCTGGCGCGGGTCGAGCAGCGCCACGCTGACCGGCAGGTCGGCGATCTCGCCGGGTGCCAGGTCGACCTCGTCCGGGCCATGCAGCTCGAACGGGCCATCGTCCAGGGCGAGCGAATAGCGGCGCGGTTGTTGGGTCTTGTTGATGAGTTTGAGGCGGTACATGTTCTCGATCTGCCCCTGGGTGTTCTCGCGGAACAGCGTGCGATCCTTGGTCACGTCCAGCGACAGCTGCGGGCGAACCTCCAGCGCCCAGGCGAAGGCGCCGATCATCGCCGCCATCGCCACGGCATAGCCCACCAGACGCGGGCGCAGGAAGTGCGTGGCGCCGCCTTGCAGCGCGCGTTCCGAGGTGTAGCGCAGCAGGCCGCGGGCATAGCCCATCTTGTCCATCACGCTGTCGCAGACGTCGATGCAGGCGCCGCAGCTGATGCAGTCCAGCTGCAGGCCATCGCGGATGTCGATGCCGGTGGGGCAGACCTGCACGCACAGCGTGCAATCGATGCAGTCGCCCAGGTTTTGCGCACGCGGGTCGCTGTCCTTGCGCCGCGCGCCGCGGTTCTCGCCCCGCGCCGCATCGTAGGAGACCACCAGGGTGTCGGCGTCGAACATCGCGCTCTGGAAGCGCGAATACGGGCACATGTGCAGGCATACCTGCTCGCGCAGCCAGCCGGCGTTGATATAGGTCGCGGCGGTGAAGAACAGCAGCCAGAACGTGGCCGCCGGGCCGAGTTCGAAACGGGCGAGATCGCCGACCAGCTCGCGTACCGGGGTGAAGTAGCCGACGAAGGCCAACGCGGTCGCCAGGCTGATCGCCAGCCACAGGCCATGCTTGGCGGTGCGGCGCAGCAGCTTGCCGGCCGACCAGGGCGCGGCGTCCAGCTTGATGCGTTGCTGGCGGTCGCCCTCGGTGATCTTCTCCACCCACATGAACATCCAGGTCCAACTGCTCTGCGGGCAGGCATAGCCGCACCAGACGCGGCCGGCCAGCACGGTGATGAAGAACAGGCCGAAGGCGGCGATGATCAGCAAGCCGGAAAGCAGGATGAAATCCTGTGGCCAGAAAGTGGCACCGAAGATGTGGAACTGCTGCCTGCCCAGGTCCCACAGCACCGCTTGGCGACCATTCCAGTTCAGCCAGACGGTGCCGAAGTAGAGCAGCATCAGCAGGCCGCCGCCCAGCAGGCGCAGGTTGCGGAAGAAGCCGCTGAAGCTGCGCGTATGAATGGGCCCGCCGCGCTGCGCGGGCGTCAGGCGGATCGGTTGGCTGGGATCAACGGTTTCGATGATCCGCGCGGGTATGCGGTCGGTCATTGGTTTTCGCCCCATAGGCTTTTCAGGCGAGCGGATGATCGACGGCGGAGCGTTCGTATAACAGACTCAGATTTGCCTTGAAAATACGGATCAGATGAGGCTGGCGGGCGCCTATCAGGCTTCCATGGGGCGACGGTTGACCTGTATCAGCGAAACCGTCCGCAACTCGACTGATCCGTATTTTTCGTGCGCATCTGCACCTGTTGCGCAATGGAAGCTACAGCCATAGTCGATACCTTTTGGCCGGTCAGCGAAGGGGGAATGTCATGTATCACGACGAGCGTTACCAGCGGCTGGAGGCAGTCCGATGATCATCAAGGGCCTGACTTGGCTGGTGCTGCTGCAACTGCTCGGCGGCATGCTCAACCTGCTGGTACCGGCATTGCCGGGGCCGATCATCGGCATGGTCTTGCTGTTCGGCCTGTTGCTGTTGCGCCGCGGCATCCCCGAGCCGCTGGAGAAGACCGCTGCGCTGCTGCTGCAGTATCTGCCGCTGCTGCTGATCGTGCCGGCGGCCGGGATCATGACCAGCGGCGCCGCGCTGCTGGACGACCTGCCCGCCATCGCGGCGGGCCTGGTACTGTCGCTGCTGGTCACCGTGCCGTTCTGTGGCTGGCTGATGCAGTGCTCATTCGCCGGCAGGAGGACCGGACATGAACACGCTCGACCTGCGCGCGTTCTGGCTGACGCTGGTGGAGCACCCGCTGTTTTCCGTGGCGCTGACGCTGATTGCCTTCCAACTGGCGCTCGTGCTGTACCGGCGCAGCGGCTGGCTGGTGCTGCAACCGGTGATGGTGGGGATGCTGCTGGTGGTCGCCACGCTGACGCTGGTCGGCATGGACTATGCGCGCTACCGCGAGGGCGCCGCGTTGATCGCCATGCTGCTGGGCCCGGCGACGGTGGCGCTGGCGGTACCGCTGTATCGACATCTGCGGCGCATCCAACAGTTGTTCTGGCCGATCCTCGTCACCCTGCTGGTCGGTGGCGTGCTCTGCGTGGCGCTGACCCTGTTGATCGCCTGGGCGCTGGGCGCGCAGCTGCCGGTGCTGATGAGCCTGGCGCCGAAATCCGCGACCATGCCGATCGCCATGCTGGTGGCCGAGCAACTCGGCGGCATGGCTTCGCTGGCGGCGGTGTTCGTCATGCTCACCGGCGTCATCGGCACCGCGCTGGGCCCGTTGCTGCTGCGTTGGGCAGGGGTCGAGCATCCGGCGGCGCGTGGCCTGAGCTACGGCATCAATGCCCATGCCATCGGCACGGCCAGGGCGCTGGAGGAGGGCGACGAATGCGGCGCCTTCGCCGCGCTGGGGATGAGCCTGCTGGGCATCCTGATCGCGTTGTTGCTGCCGTTCGCGCTGGGGTGATAGGCGCGCCCACAGGGTCCGCGGCATGCTCCGGCTACTTTTGTGGCCCGACCTCGGGGCGATGCTTTGAGCCTCAGGCAGTCCTGCGGCCTGCAATCGCCGCGAGGGCGCGCCTCACAGGGTTCGGTGTGCACAGGCTGCTTCTGTGGGAGGCCCGACCTCGGGGCGATGCTTTTGGGCTTCTGGCAGTCCAGCGGCCTGCAGTCGCCGCGAGGGCGCGCCTCCCACCGGTTCGGCGTGGGCTTGCTGTTCTTGTGGGAGCCCCGACCTCGGGGCGATGCTTTCGAGCCTCGGGCAGACCTGTAGTCTGCAATAATGCGCGCCGCCATTAGCCCTGCAGGAAATCCGACATGCTGGTATTCGAGATCGAGCCGATGAACGCGGAGGCGTACCGCCAGCAGACGCGGCGTAGCACGCTGATCGTCATCGCGACCTTCGCGGTGCTGGCCATGGGGCTGGCGACGACTACGGTGGCGCTGTTCGGCGAGCCGGGCGGCGACAACCTGCGCTGGAACATCGGCGGTGTGCTGGCCGGCCTGCTGCTGACGGTGGCGCTGGTGCGCCAGCTGTACTGGCGGCAGCCGTGGATGGCCGCGGCGGTCTACGGCTGGCGGCTCAAGCGCAGCCTGATGAGCATCACCAACCTGATGCATCACCTGAAGGCCGGCGTCGCCGCGCAGGACCCCACGGCCATGCGCCTGCTGCGCTTCTACCACCTGGGCATGACGCAGATGCACCAGCTGGATGCCAACTCCAGCGCCCTCAGCGAGATGGTCCCGGAGATCGATCGGCATCGCGAAGCCATGCAAGCGCTGGGTATGGACATCGACCAGCGCCGGCTGGATCCGGCCTGGCTGGAGGCGGTGAAGCGCTTCGGCGCCTCCCGCTAAGGCGGCCTGGCCGCGCTTCGTGGCCAGCGGGCAAGTCCTCCGGTGTCGGCTGGTTCGTATCGAACTGGTCGATGTTTATCGGTATGAAATTGCAACCATTCGAGGCTGGGGTGAATACATCATCCGCCCCGTCACGCCTGAGAGCGCGGCGCTCTCGTGAGCGGACGTGACCAGGCGTTTTCACGAGCTATGGTTATTCACCAGCAGGTTTGCGTTTCACCCCAGGAGGAACACCAGATGGCGAAGATTCTCGTGTTGTATCACTCGATGTACGGCCACATCGAAACCATGGCCAATGCGGTGGCCGAGGGCGCGCGTCGCGTGCCGGGCGCCGAGGTGGTCATCAAGCGTGTGCCGGAAACCATGCCGGAGGATGCGTTCAGGAATGCCGGCGGCAAGGTCGAGCAGGCCGCGGCGATAGCCGATCCGGCCGAGCTGCCCGGCTACGATGCGATCATCTTCGGCACGCCGACCCGCTTCGGCAACATGTCCGGGCAGATGCGCAATTTCCTCGATCGGACTGGTGGCCTCTGGGTCAATGGCGCGCTGCATGGCAAGGTCGCCAGCGTGTTCACCTCGACCGGTACCGGCGGCGGCCAGGAGATGACCATCACCTCCACTTGGACCACGCTGGCGCACCACGGCATGATCATCGTGCCGACCGGCTACGGCATCAGTGAATTCTTCGATATCTCTGAGACCAACGGCGGCACGCCCTATGGTGCCTCGACCATTGCCGGGGGCGACGGCTCCCGCCAGCCGTCGGCCAAGGAACTGACCATCGCGCGCTTCCAGGGCGAGCATGTGGCCAAGATCGCCAGCAAGCTGAAAGGCTGAGCGACCGAGGCGGTGCCGGAGGCTGGCCGTCCGGCGCCGCATCAGCCTGCCGGGTCAGCCCGTCGCGGCTCCAGCAACAGGCCATACATCAGCTCGTCCACATAGCCTGCGTCGCTCGCGCGTTTGTATGCGGCCCGCTGGGTGCCCTCGTGTACGAATCCGAAGCGCTCGTAGAAGGCAACCGCACGCGGATTGTCCGCCTCGACCGTCAGTTCGACGCGGCGGATACCGGCGGCGCGCAGCCGGGCCAGGGCATCGCCCATCATCATCTGCGCCACGCCGCGGCCTTTCGCCGCCGGCGCCACCGCCAGCGTCCCCAGGTAGACGACATGGGCGGCGCGGCCGATATGGCGCTGCGCCTTGTAGAACCCCTGGACCTGCCCCTCGAGCTCGAACACGTAGAAGCAGCCGCTTTCGAATAACGGGTCGAAGACCCTGGCGAAGGCCTCGCGGGGCATCGGCTCGAAGCCGAGAAAGGGCACCACTTCCTCGTGCATGTAGATGTCGTAGACGCGGTCGAAGTCGGCTGGCGTGGCGAGTCGGCGCATGCGTTGCTCCAGTGGCGGTCGCATCGGGGCGGTTGCGTGCGCCTCGGCGGGCGCGGGGTAGGCGAGAATAGCAATTTCTCCGCGAGCGCCTCTGGTTTGTACCCGGCTGGGCGATTCATACTCGGCACGCGCACTGCTCGGCGCCGTCCCGGTACGAGCGAAGCGCCAAATGCCCGCCTGCCTGGAACACATTTCAATGAAACGGATGTATCTGCTCGGCTTGCTCGCCGGCTTTTCGCTTCATGCTGCTGCCGCGACCGTCCCTTCGCCGAACGAGAAAGGAGCCTTCATTGACGACCTGATCGAGCGGATGACCCTCGAGGAAAAGATCGGCCAACTGCGGCTGATCAGTATCGGCGGGGACATGCCGCGCTCGCGGATGCTCGAGGAACTGGCGGCGGGGCAGATCGGCGGCACCTTCAACACGGTCACCCGCCATGACAATCGGCCCTTGCAGGATGCTGCATTGCGCAGCCGGATGAAGATTCCGATCTTCTTCGCCTACGACGTGGTGCACGGCCACCGGACGATTTTTCCCATCGGGCTGGGACTGGCGTCGAGCTGGGACCTGGACACCATCGCCCACAGCGGCCGGGTGGCGGCCATCGAAGCCAGTGCCGACGGCCTGGACATGACCTTCGCGCCCACCGTCGACATCTCCCGCGATCCGCGCTGGGGGCGCACCTCCGAAGGTTTCGGCGAGGACCCCTACCTGGTCTCGGAAATCGCCCGCACCATGGTCAAGGCCTACCAGGGCGAGTCGCCGGCGGCACCGGACAGCATCACCGCCAGCGTCAAGCATTTCGCCCTCTACGGTGCGGTCGAGGGCGGACGTGACTACAACGTAGTGGACATGAGCCCGATGCGCATGCACCAGGATTTCCTGCCGCCGTACCGCGCCGCCATCGATGCCGGGGCCGGCGGCGTGATGGTGGCGCTGAACGCCATCAACGGCGTGCCGGCGAGCGCCAACCGCTGGTTGCTGCGCGACCTGTTGCGCCGCGACTGGGGCTTTCGCGGCATGACCGTCAGCGATCACGGCGCGATCAGCGAGCTGCTGCGCCACGGCGTCGCGCGCGACGGTCGCGAGGCGGCCCGCTTGGCGATCGAGGCGGGCATCGACATGAGCATGGCCGACACGCTGTATCGCGACGAGCTGCCGGCCCTGGTGCGCCCGGGCGAGGTCGGGATCGACGTGGTCGATGCGGCGGTGCGCGAGGTGCTGGGCGCAAAGTACGACATGGGCCTGTTTCACGATCCCTATCGGCGCATCGGCGCCGCCAAGGACGATCCGCAGGACGTCAATGCCGAAAACCGCCTGCATCGCGTCGCGGCGAGGGCGGTTGCGCGCCAGTCGCTCGTGTTGCTGGAGAACCACGGGCAGATCCTGCCGCTGAAGAAGCACGGCAGCATCGCCCTGGTCGGCCCGCTGGCCGATTCGCCGCTCGACATGCTGGGCAGCTGGTCCGCCGCCGGTATCGCCCGGCAATCGGTGACCCTGCGCCAGGGCATGCGCGAGGCGCTGGGCGAGGCGGCGGTGCTGCTGCATGCGCGCGGGGCCAACGTGACCGACGACCCGCACATGGTCGACTACCTGAACCAGCTCAACTGGGACGTCACGGAGGTCGTGCAGGACCCGCGTTCCCCCGCCGAGATGATCGCCGAAGCGCTTGCCGTCGCGCAGAAGGCCGACGTGATCGTCGCCGCGGTGGGCGAGTCGCGCGGCATGTCGCACGAGTCGTCGAGTCGCACCAGCCTGCAGCTTCCGCCCAGCCAGCAGCGCCTGCTCGAAGCGCTGAAAGAGACCGGCAAGCCGCTGGTACTGGTGCTGATGAACGGCCGGCCGCTGGAGCTCGGCTGGGCGAAGGCCAACGCCGATGCGATCGTCGAAACCTGGTTCAGCGGCACCGAGGGCGGCCACGCCATCGCCGACGTGCTGTTCGGCGACTACAACCCTTCGGGCAAGCTGCCGATTTCCTTCCCGCGCTCGGTGGGGCAGATCCCGACCTACTACAACCACCTTCGCGTCGGGCGGCCATACGTCGAGGGCAAGCCGGGCAACTACACCTCGCAGTATTTCGAGGAGCCTACCGGCCCGCTGTACCCGTTCGGCTACGGCTTGAGCTATACCCGCTTCGCGTTGTCCGATGTCAGCTTGTCCAGCTCCACTCTCAGACGCGGGGAAACAGTGCAGGCACGCGTGAAGGTGAAGAACGTCGGTCAGCGAAGCGGCGCGACCGTGGTCCAGCTATATATCCAGGACCGGGTGGCATCGGTGATTCGCCCGGTGAAAGAACTCAAGGCCTTTCGCAAGGTCTTGCTCGAGGCCGGCGAAGAGCGGGAAGTCCGCTTCAGCATCGATGAGGACGACCTGAAGTTCGTCGACGCCCAGCTGCAGCGGGTGGCTGAGGCGGGCGAATTCGAGGTGCAGATCGGCCTCGATTCGCAGCGCGTGCAAAGCCTGCGTTTCGAGCTGCAATGAATCGCGCCAGGCCCCGCTCCAAGGCTGCTGCGCAGGCGGCGGGGCGGCCGCTGGCACGCGCCTGCACGGGACGTTTCGGGGTATCTATCCGGCTCGTGTCCGGCGTGGGATGATGCGCCGCCTCGATTAGCGCGGGAATCATTACCGCTGGCAGCAGACCAACGAGCAAGCGGGCCGATCGACGGCCCGGCGTAATCGCGATTCGACAGGAGGGGATGTGTCACGAACCATTCATTTGGCAACGGGCGCCGGTAAAAGCCGGGTATGGGCTCTGGCGCTGGGCCTGTCCATGAGCCTGCTCGCGGGCCGCGGCTGGGCGTTCAACCTCGATGACGTTGCGCAAAAGGCCGAGAAGCTGGCGGCGGCGGGATACACCGCGCCGCAGAGCAACCTGCCGGCGGCGTTCCGGGAGATGGCCTTCGCCGACTACCAGCAGTTGCGCTTTCGTGGCGACAAGGCGCTCTGGCACGAGGCGCAGACGCCGTTCGAGGTGCAGTTCTACCACCAGGGCATGCATTTCGACGTGCCGGTGAGGATCAACGAAATCACCGCCAAGGGCGTCGAACGGGTGCGCTACGATCCCGAGATGTTCGATTTCGGCAACGTGCAGGTCGACCCGGCGGCGCTGGAAAACCTCGGCTTCGCCGGTTTCAAGGTGCTCTATCCGCTGAACGCGCCGGACAAGGCGGACGAGCTGATCACGCTGCTGGGCGCCAGCTACTTCCGCGTGGTCGGCAAGGGCCAGGTCTACGGCCTGTCGGCCCGCGGGCTGGCGATCGACACGGCGCTGCCCAGCGGCGAGGAATTCCCGCACTTTCGCGAGTTCTGGATCGAGCGGCCGGAGGCCGACCGGCGCAACCTGGTGATCTATGCACTGCTGGATTCGCCGCGCGCGACCGGCGCCTATCGCATGGTGGTCACGCCGGGCAAGGACAGCACCGTCGACGTGCAGGCGCGGGTCTATCTGCGCGAGCCGGTGGAAAAGCTCGGCATCGGCGCACTCACCAGCATGTACCTGTTCGGCGCCAACCAGCCGAGCCGGCAACTCAACTACCGGCCGCAGCTCCACGACTCCGAAGGGCTGGCCATTCAGGCTGGCAACGGCGAGTGGATCTGGCGTCCGCTGAACAACCCCAAGCGCCTGGCGATCAGCAGCTACAGCGTGGAGAATCCGCGTGGCTTCGGTCTGTTGCAGCGCACCCGGGACTTCGGCCGCTACGAGGATCTCGATGATCGCTACGAGCTGCGCCCGAGCGCCTGGGTCGAGCCGAGCGGCGACTGGGGCAAGGGCCACGTCGAGCTGGTGGAAATCCCCACGCCGGACGAAACCAACGACAACATCGTCGCGTTCTGGGTCCCCGAAGAGCGGCCGGAACCACGCGAGCCGCTGGATTTCGCCTATCGCCTGCACTTCACCATGGACGAGCCGGCGCTGCACGATCCGGCGCTGGCCTGGGTCAGCCAGACGCGGCTGTCGACCGGCGACGTCAAGCAGTCGAACCTGATCCGCCAGCCCGACGGCAGCATGGCGCTGATCGTCGATTTCGCCGGACCGAACCTGGCCGGGCTGCCGGCGGACGCCCCGGTGTCCACGCGGGTGAGCGTCGACAACAACGCCGAACTGGTGGAGAACAACCTGCGCCACAACCCGGTGAGCAAGGGCTGGCGGTTGACCTTGAGGCTGAAGGTGCGCGACCCGGCCCGACCGGTGGAGCTGCGCGCAGCCTTGGTGGACGGCGAGACGACGCTTTCCGAAACCTGGAGCTATCAGATACCGATCCATGAATAATCCGGTGCTGCCTCCCCTTAGCGGGCGCTATATCGATCAACTGCCACTCGCCGAAGACGAGCGCCAGGCCCTGGTTCGCGAGGTGACCCGCGAGGGGGGCGAGCTGGAAGACGTGCACCGGGTCCTGGCGCGTCGTGCACCGGCCATTGCCGGCGGTGCCGGAGTGCTGGGCTCGGTCGTCGCGCGCCTGAGGCTCGGCTGGGGCGAGACCCTGGAGCGTGGCCGGGCGCTCGCGCGCGATCACCAGGACCGTATCTGCATCCAGTCGACGCCGCCAATCGTGCGCACCCGGATGGTGCCCGAGCCCTGGCATACCAACGTGCTGCGGCTGAGCTGGTGGCGCTTGCTGCGCAAGAAGAACCGGGCGGTGGACATGCCGCCGCCGGTCGAGATGGATCGTTCCGGCTGGCGCAGGGTGGCCGGTTTCCGCCGCACCGTCCTGCTGCTGTTGATGCTGGTGCAGACGGTCTTCGCCACCTGGCACATGAAGTCGGTGCTGCCCTATCAGGGCTGGGCGCTGGTGGACCTGCAGGAGGTGTTCCAGCAACCGTGGCAGGAGTCGGCGCGGCAGATCCTGCCGTATGTGGTGCAGACCAGCATCCTGCTGCTGTTCGCGCTGCTGTTCTGCTGGGTCTCGGTGGGCTTCTGGACGGCGCTGATGGGTTTTTTCCAGCTGCTCAAGGGGCGTGACCGCTACAACATCTCCGCCAGCACACTGGGCGACGAGCCGATCCCGCGCGAGGCGCGCACGGCGCTGGTGATGCCGATTGCCAACGAGGACGTACCGCGGGTGTTCGCCGGCCTGCGCGCCACCTACGAATCGCTGCTGGCCACCGGGCAGATCGAGCATTTCGACATCTTCGTGCTCAGCGACAGCAACGACCCGGATACCTGCGTGGCCGAGCAGAAGGCCTGGCTGGAGCTGTGCCGCGAGGTCGACGGCTTCGGCCACATCTTCTACCGCCGGCGCGGCGCCGGGTGAAGCGCAAGAGCGGCAACATCGACGACTTCTGTCGCCGCTGGGGCAGCAGCTACCGCTACATGGTGGTGCTCGATGCCGACAGCGTGATGAGCGGCGCCTGCCTGACCAGCCTGGTGCGGCTGATGGAAGCCAACCCTGGCGCCGGCATCATCCAGACGGCGCCCAAGGCCTCGGGCATGGACACCCTCTACGCGCGGATGCAGCAGTTCGCCACGCGGGTCTACGGTCCGCTGTTCACTGCCGGCCTCAACTTCTGGCAGCTGGGCGAATCGCACTACTGGGGGCACAACGCGATCATCCGGGTCAAACCCTTCATCGAGCACTGCGCGCTGGCGCCGCTGCCAGGCAAGGGCTCGTTCGCCGGCGACATCCTTTCCCACGACTTCGTCGAGGCGGCCCTGATGCGCCGGGCGGGCTGGGGCGTGTGGATCGCCTACGACCTGCCGGGCAGCTACGAGGAACTGCCGCCCAACCTGCTCGACGAACTCAAGCGCGACCGCCGCTGGTGCCACGGCAACCTGATGAACTTCCGCCTGTTCCTGGTCAAGGGCATGCACACGGTGCACCGCTTCGTGTTCCTCACCGGGGTCATGTCCTATCTCTCCGCGCCGTTGTGGTTCGTGTTCCTGGCGCTGTCGACCGGGCTGCTGGCGATCCACACGCTGATGGTGCCGGAGTATTTCCTGCAGCCGAACCAGCTCTACCCGCTGTGGCCGCGCTGGCATCCGGAGGAAGCCATCGCGCTGTTCACGGCCACGCTGACCCTGCTGTTCCTGCCCAAGCTGCTCAGCGTGCTGCTGATCTGGATCCAGGGCGCGCACGAGTATGGCGGGCGGTTGCGGCTGTTGCTGTCGATGATCCTCGAATCGCTGTTCTCGATGCTGGCGGCGCCGGTGCGCATGCTGTTCCACACGGTGTTCGTCACCGCGGCGTTCCTCGGCTGGTCGGTGCAATGGCAGTCGCCGCAGCGCGCCGACAACGCCACGCCCTGGGGCGAAGCGCTGCGCCGGCACGGCTCGCAGATGCTGCTGGGCGTGCTCTGGACGGCGCTGGTGGCCTGGCTCGATCCGGCCTTCCTCTGGTGGCTGGCGCCGATCGTGGTGTCGCTGATGCTGTCGGCGCCGGTCTCGGTGATCACCAGTCGCACGGGGCTGGGGCTGGCCGCGTTGCGCCGCAAGCTGTTCCTGATTCCGGAGGAGTTCAATCCGCCGCTGGAGCTGGCAGCGACCGATCGCTATACCCGGCAGAACCAGGACGCTGCCCTGCATGAGGGCTTCCTCGCCGCCACGGTGGACCCGCTCTACAACGCGCTGGTGTGCGGCATGGCGCGGGCGCGTCACGCCAAGCGGGTGGCCGGTGCCGAGGCGCTGCGCGAGCAGCGCATGCAGCAGATCCTCGATGCCGGCCCCGAAGGCAATGCCGAAGCGGCACGTTGGCGCCTGCTCAACGATCCCGACGGCATGGCGAGCCTGCACCTGCGTGTCTGGCAGGACCCGCGCTACCAGGCCTGGTGCGACGCCTACCGCCGCTGCGCCGCGAAGGAGTCGTGAGCCGGGCATAGCGGCCCCGTGCCCAGGGCGATCAGTGTCGGTGCTGGTTGCCATCGGCGTGACGATGAACCGTCGCCGCCTCCGGCTCGGCCGGATGCGGGTGCCCCGCGTGGTTCGTGCCGGCTTCATGACCTGCTGCCCCCGCTGCGTGCCTGTCGCTTTCCCCACCACCATGCTGGTGGCCCGCGCTGGATGCCACCAGGCTCTGGTATTCCTGGGCGGAGAGCGATGGCAGCCGCTCGAGGAAGGCGACCAGGCCCCAGATGTAGCGATCGTCCATGGACTTGCCCCAGGCCGGCATGCCGGTGGACTTGATGCCGTGCTTGATGATCCAGAAACGGATCGCCGGATCGCCATCGGCCGTTGCCTTGGCGAGGTTCGGGGGGGCGGGATAGAGGGCCTGGCTCAATTCGCTGGAGGCGACCCCGGGCGTGAGATGGCAGCCGATGCACATGGCGTCGTAGTTGCCGGCCCCGGAGCGGATCAGTTCGGCGGCGTCCAGGCCGGGCACCTCGATGTCCTTGGCGCGCGCCGCGATGGCGTGCTTGCGGGTGGTTTCCAGCAAGGCGTGCAGGGGGGCGGCATGCGGGGTATCGGCTGCGACATCGATGATGCCGGAATACACCACCGCGGCACCGCCAATCGCCGTGGCCAGGGCGACCGTCGCCAGTGTCGTCAGAATGGTTTTCATGCGCTGGACCTTAGAACCAGAAACGGATGCCCGCCAGTAGACGTGTTTCGCTGATGTCTTCGTCATTGGCGCGCAGGATGCTGGCGGTATTGCCGTAGGCGCGGTTCCAGCTCAGGCCGACGTAGGGGGCGAACTGCCGGGTGATTTCGTAGCGCAGGCGCAGGCCGACGCTGGCCTCGCTGAGGCCGGCCCCCACGCCGCGGGCTTCGTCGTTGCGCCCATGCAGGTTGAGCTCGGCGGTCGGCTGCAGCACCCAGCGCCGGGTCAGCAGGATGTCGTAGTCGGCCTCCAGGCGCAGCGCGCTCTGGCCGCCTTCGCCGAGGAAGGCGGTGGCCTCGGTTTCCAGGCCGTACAACGGCATGCCCTGCACGCCGAACGCGGCCCAGGTCTGCGCCGAGCCGGGCTTGAAGTCCTGGCGCACGCCGGCGACGGTTTCCCACCAGGGGCCGATGGCGTGGCTCCAGAGCAGTTGCAGTTCGGCCTCTTCGGTATGGCCGTCGGTGCGCTCGCCTTCGGAGCGGAAGGCCAGGCGGTCGACGTCGCCACCGAGCCAGCCGGAAATGTCCCAGGCCAGCGCACTGCCGTCGTCGGCGTCCTGCCATTCCAACTGGTCGGCGAGGAAGAGGAAGTGGCTGCCGCCCTGGTGCATCCGGTGCGGCGGCAGGGCGGGGAAGGCAGCGGCACGGTCTGCATCGGTGAGGGTGGGGATCGGCGAACGCGGTTCCTGGCCCGGCGGGATGCCGGTGGCCGGCGGATGCGCCATCGAGCCGTGATCCATGCCGCCATGGTCCATCTGGCCATGCTCCATCTGCCGGGGAGGCGCCTGCTCGCGCGCCGACGGCATGGCATGGCCGGAGTGGTCCATGAGCTGCTGTGCCTGGCTCGCCGTGGCGGCCAGGCCGAGGGCAAGGGCGACGGGCAGCGTCTTAGTGATCATGCGGCTTGCCCTGGCCGGCGTCCTTGTTCATGCCGTTGCCCATGCCGCCCTGGCCCATGTTGCCATGGTCCATCATCTGCCCCTTGCCCATGTGCTCATCGTGCATCTGCATCATCTTGTCGTGATCCATGCCCTGCATCATGCCGCCCTGGCCGGGCTTGGGCAGGGTGGCCTGTGGCGCCGCCTGTTCGGCCGGGGCGTTCTGCGGATGGTGGCCGTCGTGTTCGCTCTGCGCATAGGCGGTGCCGAGGTTGAGGGTGGCGGTCAGGCCGAAGGCGAGCAGGGCATTGTGTTTGCGAGTGTTCATGTGCTTCTCCGTCATTCTTCTACGCGGACTTCGCGGAACATCCCGAGGTCCATGTGCATCAGCAGGTGGCAGTGGTAGGCCCAGCGGCCGAGGGCATCGGCGGTGACGCGGTAGCTGCGCCTGGCGCCGGGCGGCATGTCGATGGTGTGCTTGCGCAGCTTGAAATTGCCGTGCTCGTCTTCCAGGTCGCTCCACATCCCGTGCAGGTGGATGGGGTGGTGCATCATGGTGTCGTTGACCAGCACGAGGCGTACCCGCTCGCCGTACTTCAGGCGGATCGGCTCGGCGTCGGCGAAGGGGATGCCGTCGAACGACCAGGCGAAGCGCTCCATGTGCCCGGTCAGGTGCAGTTCGAGGGTGCGGCTCGGCTCGCGGCCGTCCGGATCGGCGAAGGCGCTGCGCAGGTCGGCGTAGGTCAGCACGCGGCGACCATTGTCGCGCAGGCCGATGCCGGGGTCGTCCAGCTTCGCCACCGGCATCATGGTCTGCATGTCCACCAGCGGATTGCCCTGCTCGCTGGCCGGATGCGCCTGCATTGCCGGGCTGCCGGTGGTGCCATGGGGCATGGCGGCGTGATCCATCTGTCCATGATCCATGGCGGCATGCCCCGGCCCGGCCGGTGCAGGGGCGCCATGGCCGGCATGATCGCCGTGGCCCATGTCCGCCATGCTCAGTTCCGGCCGCGGGTCCGGCCCGGGCACCGGCGCCTGCAGGCCTGCACGGCGGGCCAGGGTGCCACGCGCGTAGCCGCTGCGGTCCATGGCCTGGGCGAACAGGGTGTAGGCGTCCTGGCTGGCGTCGGGCTCGACGATCACGTCATAGGTTTCCGCCACCGCCAGGCGAATCTCGTCCACTGTTACCGGCTCGATGTGCTGGCCGTCGGCGGCGACCACGGTGAGCTTGAGCCCGGGAATGCGGAAATCGAAGTAGCTCATCGCCGAGCCGTTGATCAGGCGCAGGCGAATGCGCTCGCCCGGCTGGAACAGGCCGGTCCAGTTGCCGTCCGGCGCCTGGCCGTTGAGCAGGTAGGTGTAGGTGGCGCCGCTGACATCGGCCAGGTCAGTGGGCGACATGTTCATCCTGGCCCAGGCCCAGCGCTCGCCGAAGGCCTCGCGCCAGCCCTTGTCGGCGACGTCGCCGATGAAGTCGCCGAGGGTGCGGCGGCCCTGGTTGTAGTAGTCCGATCGCTTCTTCAGCTTGGCCAGCACCCGTGCCGGGCTCTCGTCGGTCCAGTCGGAGAGGAACACCACGTAGTCGCGGTCGTAGGCGAAGGGTTCCGGCTCGAGCGGGTCGATGACCAGCGGGCCGTAGACGCCGAGCTGTTCCTGGAAGGCCGAATGGCTGTGGTACCAGTAGGTGCCGCTCTGCTTGACCTTGAAGTGGTACTCGTACATGCCGTCCGGCGCGATGCCGGCGAAGCTGAAGCCGGGCACGCCGTCCATGTTGGCCGGCAGCAGGATGCCGTGCCAGTGGATGGAAGTGTCCTGCGGCAGGCGGTTGCGCACGCGCAGGGTCACGCTGTCGCCCTCGCGCCAGCGCAGCAGCGGGCCGGGGATGCTGCCGTTGATGGCCATGGCGGTGCGTCGGCGGCCGCTGAAGTCCACCGTCATCGAGTCGATGCTCAGGTCGAACCGGGTGCCGCTGAGCACCGTGGGTTGGCCGGGGCTGGTCAGCGCCCAGACGGGCTGGCGCCACAGGCCGAAGCCGGCGAGGGCGCCGCCAACGGCCAGGCTTTTGACGAAGGTGCGCCGGGAACTGGTGAATTGCATGCTGGTCCTGTTCGGTCGATCGGGATGTTCGAGCAGTGTTGCCGCGAGGTGAACGCAGGGAGCAGGACAACCATAGCGTGCCTGCGCTGACAGGAGGCTGAGCGCAAGATTACGGTTCGGTCAGCTTGCAGGGCGGGCACGCGGGCAGGTTTGGCACCTCGGAGCGAAGCCTTCGATATCTGCGCTTATACTCAAGTGCAGTGCATGATTCTCACGGAAGGGATTTTCGATGAGTACTGAGCGCTCTGGGCCGATCCGCGTTCTGGTTGTCGACGGCCATCGTTGCATTCTCTGGGCTCTGGAAAAGCTCATCGGGGATGCGAAGCCTGCCATGGAGGTCGTCGGTAGCGCGACCAGCCCTGCTGATGCGCTTGCCTTGCTGAACAAGACCGCCCCCGACGTCGTCCTGCTTGGTATCGATCTGGCCATGCAGAGTGGCTTCGATGCCATTTCCTGGTTCAGGGCGCAATCGCCGGCAAAGCTGCTGGTGATGACTACGCAGCAGGACAGGTTGGTGCATGGCCAGGCCGTGCTCTGCGGGGCTTGCGGGGTGCTCGAAATGGCGGAGCCGGCAGAGCTGATCGTCACGGCGATCACCAAGGTGGTCCAGGGGCAGCTCTGGCTGGATCGTGCGACCACCGGGCGGATTCTGGCCGATTGCCTGTCCCGTGTACCGGCTCGCGTGCCTGACCCTGAGTCGCAGCGGATAACGTCGCTCACCGAGCGCGAACGGGAGATCGTTGCAGCCCTGTCGAGGTACACGGCGATGTCTGCGGTTCAGGTCGCGCAGAAACTGCATATCAGCGAACACACGCTGCGCAATCATCTGACCTCTATCTACGGCAAGCTCGGAGTCACCAGCCGGCTGGGGTTGTTCGCCTTTGCCCAGCGCCACGGGCTGGACATGCCTCCAGCCCCGCCGAAGCTTCGATAGGAAGGCCCGGCCTTGCTCAGAAGCGGTAGGGCAGGGCCACGGAGAAGCTGTAGTCCGGCGAATCGTCGGTCGCGCCTGCCGACGCGGACAGTTGCAGCGCCAGGTCCCGGCTGAGCATGAAGGTGGCCCCCAGGTTCAGCGACGCGATGGTCGCCCGGGAAAGCGTACGCTTGCCGGTAGCGCTGGAGTGGATATCGGCCCCTTCGATGAAGGCTTCTGACAGCGAAGCGTCCAGGCTAATGTCCGGCGTGGCGGCCAAGGATGCGCCCAGGCGATAGGCCCAGCTATCGCCGGGAGCGATACGTCCGGAGAAGGGACGCTCCCCGAGCAGGTTGTCGGCCCTGACATGCTTCGAATATGCATGGCTGTACGCCAACCCACCGTAGAGCGCTACCGGGTCGAGACGCTTGAGCGCCGAAAGCGAGCCCGCCACGCTGCGGAAGCCATAGCTGATCGGAACCGGTTCGAAGGCATCGTCGCCGTTGTCATGCGAGTAGCTCAGGGCGGCGACGAACGAGGGCAGGTGCTGCGTCTCGTTGTTCAGTTTCTTGGCAAGTTCCAGTACCAGGTCGCCTACCCCGCTGTTCGATCCGATCGAGGTATTGCGGTGCGTATAGGGTATGGAGGCGCTGAACGCCATGCCCCAGGGCAAACCCGCCTGGCCACCCAGGCTACCGATGTAGCTGTCGCTACGGTCCCGATAGTTGTCCGAGCCCGAATGTACCCAGGTGAACCTGGGCGTCACGCGGAAGGCGCCGGATGGCAGCAGGATCAGCCCCCGCGATACCAGCGCCTCCTCGATGGCCGTAGTGGCCTCCGGGCTGTCCGGCTCGATCACCGGGGCCCTGCTTTCGGGCGCACGCAAGGCCGGTTGCGGTTGCGCCCCGGCGAGCTGGCTTTCGAGGGCGGCAACCCGCTGGCGCAGCTGCGCGTTGAGGGCCTTCTGCGCCTCGAGCTGCTGGCGCAGTTCATCGGCGGTCTCGGCGCATACTGGCGCCGCTACCGCCATAGCCAGGGCGATGGTCGACAGGCGAACTGAATGGCTCATGGCGCTGACCTCAACTGGGGGATACGACAAAAGCCAGGCCTTGCAGCCAGACTTCATTGAAGCGTGCCAGCGACATGCGGCGATTGCCGAAGGCCGGGTCGGCGAGCAATACCTCACGCTCGGTAACCGCATTCAGCACGACGTAGTGATTGAAACCACGGATCTGGATCGGGACGATCGGCGCGTGGAACAGTTTCAGGTCCTCGAGGGCCAGGTTCCGGTAGGCATCGCCGGCGTAGCCCCGCTGTTCGACGAAGCGCTTCATGTCCAATAGCGAGAAGCCGCCACGCGCACGCACCTTGGCCGGCTCGGTTCCCTTGAGCATGGTCGCGGCGACGTAGCGCTCGCTCACCGGGTCCTGGAAGCCGTAGGTCAGCACGGTGGCCAGCGAGGCGGCTGCGCAGCTGGTCTCCCATTGCTGCATGACCACCGCTTTCTCCCGCATTTCCTTGAGCGATTCGATGCGCAAGGCGGGGGTGTCCGCGAGGCTGGCGCAGGGAGCAAGTGTCGCGGCGGTGAGGATGGCGATTGCCATCGCCTGGAGCGCCTCGGGCAAGCGGTCGGGCAACGAACTCATGGCGGCGTCGACTCCCTGTGATCCCTGCCTTTCGATGCCCGGCTCGGGCAAGGCCAGGCACCGGTTACATCCCCTCGAGCTGCCTGGCGAACGTATCCTTTCCCACGCTGAGGGGTCAGGACGATCGGGGCCAAAGCGTCTGTGTATCAAGCTTAGACCGGGAAACCATGGCCTGCATTGTGCCAGTATGAATGCCGGCCGGGCCGCTGGCGGACAGGCGCAAGGTCGTCACGATCCATATGCCAGTCGCAACAATGCCGTTCACAGGAACCTGTGAACGGCATTGCCTGAGGTGGAGCATCTGGATGACAAGGCCCTCGCTGCCGCGCCCGTCTCAGCACAGCCGCCAGGGCCCGGGCACGGTCAGGGGAAGCTGTTGCCGGGGCCGTCGATCAGGACGGGGTCTCCTACCATGGTGGTTTGGGCCGGGGTTGCACAGGTCACCGATGCGCCGGGGCACCATACCTGCGTGGTGGTGGCGTAAGTGCTGGTGCCGTTGCTCGCCTCGCTTGCCGGGTTGTTGGAATAGCCATGGAAATACTCGTAGGTGGTGCTCTCGGACACGAGTGCCCCTGCAACCATCTGATCCATTTGCGGTTCGGTCAGGCGCATCGGTCCGTCGGCCAGCGCTGCACCTGCACCCAGTAATCCGGCCAGCGCAACTGCGGTGGCCAGGGTTTTCCGCTTGGTGTCCATCTTCATCTCCTTGCCAGGTTGCGGAGCATTGCTGCGTTCGTTTCACGCCCCGCCCCGCGGTGGGGTGAAACATGCTGTCCGCCGGATGGTTGCCCGGCTGCATCGGGCCGTCGGTTGGCTAGTCGACTGATTGCCCGGGTGAATCTAAAGCTAGCGTTGCGCTGCGTTTCGTATATGGGAGCCCTTTCCTCTTTTCGGGGGGAGGAAAAGGCCAGCCGGCAGCTCTTCGGGAGGGAGATTTCTCCCATGGCGGGCGACCGGCTCCGGATTAACTGGCGACTCATCATGGCGGCGGCCGGGTGGCCAGTCCCTCCGGGCGCCCGCCATGTACGCTCGAGCGAACTCAGCGGACCGGCTGGGAGCCCAGGTAGTCGGCCAGCACCTGGTCGCGGCCTTCGACGGTCAGGGCGATCACCTGGTAACGCTGGTGCGGCTGACCGTAGTTCATGCCTGGCGAGCCGGCCGGCATACCGGGTACGGCGATGCCGGCGAGGTCGTCACGGGTCTTCAGCTCGCGGATCTGGGCCACCGGCACATGGCCTTCGATGAGCTTGCCGTCGATCACCCCGGTATGGCACGAGCCAGGCGCGGCACGACACCGAGGCGCTGCTTGACCGCCGGCATGTCGCTTTCGACATGGTCGCGCACTTCGAAACCGTTGGCCTCGAGGTACTTGATCCAGTCCTTGCAGCAGCCGCAGTTGGCGTCCCGGTGCACGTCGATGACGTCGGCGGCGTGGGCCACGCCGCTCATCAGCAGGGCGGCGACGGCGGTGAGGTAAGGTTTCATGCTGTTCTCCAGGTCGAGGTTTGTTTCAGTGGCAGCAGCAGCCAGCGCTGGCGCCGCAAGCGGTTTTCCGGGGGGGCGCATCCGCGACGGCTTCGGCCGGGTAGCCGGCGGTATCGAGTGCCGCGATCAACGCATCGCGGGTGGCCGTGCCAACGATGCGGACGAGGCCGGCGGCCAGGTCCACATCCACCGTGGTGACGCCGGCCAGCGGCTCGAGTGCCTCGCAGACGTGCCTGGCGCAGGCGCCGCAGCTCATGCCGAAAACCTTCAACGTGCTCGTGTTCATGCTGTTCGTTCTCCCATGGCCGATACCCTTGCGACCTGGCCGAATGCTCAACCTTGACATGGTGTCAGTGTCAAGCATTCAGTCGATGCCCGCCTTGCGCAAGCGCAGTGCGTTGAACACCACCGAGGCCGAACTCACGCTCATCGCCAGGGCGGCGATCAGCGGCGACAGCAGGTGCCCGGTCAGCGGATAGAACAGGCCGGCGGCCAACGGAATGCCCAGGCTGTTGTAGAGGAAGGCGAAGGTCAGGTTCTGGTGCATGTTGCGCACCGTGGCCATCGACAGGCTGCGGGCGCGCAGGATGCCCAGCAGGTCGCCCTTGACCAGGGTGACCTGGGCGCTGTTCATCGCCACGTCGGTGCCGGTGCCCATGGCGATGCCGACATCGGCACGGGCCAGCGCGGGAGCGTCGTTGATGCCGTCGCCGGCCATCGCCACACGGTGCCCGGCCTGTTGCAGGGTGGCGGCGAGGCGCTCCTTGTCCTGCGGCTTGACTTCGCCGTGGACTTCTTCGATGCCCATCTGGCGCGCCACCGCGCGTGCCGTGGTGAGCCCGTCGCCGGTGGCCATGATGACCTTCACGCCGGCCGCCTGCAGGTGCTCGACCGCCTGCCTGGAGGTGGGCTTGATCGGATCGGCCACCGCGAGAAGCCCGGCCAGCCTGCCATCCACCGCCAAGTACATGATGCTCACGCCCTCGGCGCGCAGCTCTTCGGAGCGGGCCTGCAACGGCGTGGCATCGACGCCGGCTTCGTCCAGCAGGGTGGTGTTGCCCAGCAGCAGTTGCCGGCCGTCGACCCGGCCACGTACGCCGATGCCCGAGGCGGATTCGAAGGTCTCGGTCGGGCTGAGCGTGACGCCGGCTTGTCGCGTGCGCTCGACGATGGCGTGCGCCAGCGGGTGTTCGCTGCCCTGGTCGAGGCTGGCCGCCAGTTGCAGCACCTGTTCCTCGTCGAAGCCGGAGGCGGCGACCACGCTATGGAACGCCGGCCGGCCTTCGGTGAGGGTGCCGGTCTTGTCGACGATCAGCACGTCGACCTTGCGCAGGTTCTCGATGGCGCTGGCATCGCGGAACAGCACGCCGCTGCCGGCGGCCTTGCCGGTGGCGACCATCACCGACATCGGCGTCGCCAGGCCGAGCGCGCAGGGACAGGCGATGATCAGCACCGCCACCGCATTGATCAGACCGAACACCCAGCTCGGCTGCGGGCCGAACAGGCCCCAGCCGAGGAAGGTCAGCACGGCGACCAGGATCACCACCATCACGAAGTAGCCGGCGATCACATCGGCCAGGCGCTGCATGGGCGCCTTGCTGCGCTGGGCCTGGGCGACCATCTGCACGATCTGCGCGAGCATGGTCGCCGAACCGACTTTCTGCGCCTCCATCACCAGGCTGCCATGGGTATTGAGCGTGGCACCGATCAGGCTGTCGCCGGCGTGTTTCATCACCGGCAGCGGCTCGCCGGTGAGCATCGACTCGTCCACCGCGCTTTCGCCCTCGAGCACCCGGCCGTCCACCGGCACCTTCTCGCCGGGGCGCACGCGCAGGCGATCGCCGCTGTGCACGTGGGTCAGCGGAATGTCCTGCTCGCTGCCGTCGGCCGCGATGCGCCGCGCGGTTTTCGGCGCCAGGCCGAGCAGGGATTTGATCGCCGCCGAGGTCTGCGAGCGCGCCCTGAGTTCGAGCATCTGGCCGAGCAGCGTCAGCGAGATGATCACCGCGGCGGCCTCGAAGTACACGCCGATGCGCCCATCCTGCACGAAGGTCGCGGGAAAGAGTTCGGGTGCCAGGGTCGCCACCAGGCTGTAGAGATAGGCCGCCGCCGTGCCGAGGCCGATCAGCGTCCACATGTTCGGACTGCGCTGGCTGACCGAACGTACGCCGCGCACGAAGAACGGCCAGCCGGCCCACAGCACCACCGGCGTCGCCAATACCAGCTCGACCCAGTTCTGCGTGGCGCCATGGAACAGGGCCAGCGAGTGCCCGGCCATCGCCAGCACGGTGACGATCAGCGTCAGCGGCAGGGTCCACCAGAAGCGCCGGCTGAAATCGCGCAGTTCGGGGTTTTCCCGTTCCTCCAGCTCCGGCATCACCGGCTCCAGGGCCATGCCGCACTTGGGGCAGGTGCCGGGGCCGATCTGGCGGATTTCCGGGTGCATCGGGCAGGTGTATTCGGCTCCGGGATCGGCCGCTTCCGCGCTGGCCAGCGAGGCCTCGTCGGCCGCCACGGCGCCAGCCACATAGCGCCGCGGCTCGGCAACGAACCTGTCCAGGCAACGCTGGCTGCAGAAGTAGTAGTCGCGCCGCGCATGGACGGCGTGCAACGGGCCGCCGTTCTCCACGGGCATGCCACAGACGGGATCGTGCTGCACGCGCTGTTCGCTGGCCTGCCCGTGGTCGTGCTCGCAACCCGCTGCATGGACGTGGCCGGCTAGGCCATGTGGCCGGTCATTGGTCGCCATCGCGGCCCCCGTGCCTGTGGCCGAACAGATGCATCAGCGGGCAGAGCAGCAGGATCAGGTAGGGCAGGGCACGGCTGGCATGCTCGAAGTGCTCGCGGAGCACATAGAAAAGGCCGATCGTCGCCAGCATCAGCAGGACGATACCGGTTCGGCTGCGCCAGAACGGTTCCCGGGAGTCGCGCGGTGAGGGGCGAGCAGGCATGACGAGCCTCCGAAGTGGCTGAGGTGATCGCGGCCCCACCATAGCCCCGGCAGCCTTACGCCAGGCTGATCGAAACATTACTTTTCTGTAACGTTCTGGTTGGTTTGCCGCAGAGGCTGTCACACTCGGGCAACTCCGGATGAGGGCGATGCGATGAAACTGCTGGTTGCCGAAGACGAACCGAAGACCGGGACCTACCTGCAACAGGGGCTCAGCGAGGCGGGCTTCACTGTCGACCGCGTGACCAGCGGCACCGACGCCCTGCAGCATGCACTGAGCACGCCGTACGATCTGTTGATCCTCGACGTGATGATGCCGGGGTTGGACGGCTGGGAAGTGCTGCGGCTGGTGCGCGCCTCGGGAAGCGAGGTGCCGGTGCTGTTCCTCACCGCGCGCGACCGCGTCGAGGATCGGGTCAAGGGGCTGGAACTGGGTGCCGACGATTACCTGGTCAAGCCGTTCGCCTTCTCCGAACTGCTGGCGCGCGTGCGCACGCTGTTGCGCCGCGGCAACGCGGCGGCCCTGCAGACGCAGCTGAAGATCGCCGATCTGCAGGTCGACCTGCTCAAGCGCCGGGCCATGCGTGCCGGGCAGCGCATAGACCTCACCGCCAAGGAATTCGCCCTGCTGGAACTGCTGCTGCGCCGGCGTGGCGAGGTGCTGCCCAAGTCGCTGATCGCCTCGCAGGTGTGGGACATGAATTTCGACAGCGACACCAACGTCATCGAAGTGGCGATCCGTCGTTTGCGGGCGAAGATCGACGACGGCTTCGAGCCCAAGCTGATCCACACCGCACGTGGCATGGGCTACATGCTCGATGAGCCGGATGCACCATGAAACGCCTGTCGCTGACGGCGCGCCTGAGCCTGATGTTCATGCTCGCCGTGACCGGTGTGCTGGCCGCGGCCGGCTACTTCTTCAACCAGTTCAGCGTGCACCATTTCGACGAGCTGGACCGCCATACGCTGCACGAGAAACTCGAGGCCGGCCGCGGCCTGCTCGGTGGACTGGACGATCTGCGCCGCTTCGATGAGCTGCGCCCGCAGCTGCAGGCACTGCTCGGCGGCCATGGCGGACTGGCCGCGTTCATTTTCGACGATCGCGGCCGGCAGCTGTTTCCGGCGCCTGGGCCCGCGCCCTTCGATACCCGGCTGTTGCAACTGGCGGGGCAGGGGGGCGGCGAGCTGCAGGTCGACGGCCGGGTCTGGCGTGGCGAGGCGGGGCACGTCGAGGTTGCCGGGCAGCGCCTGACCCTGCTGATCCTGCTCGACGTCACGGTGCACAGGGCGTTCTTCCATACCTTCAGCGGCTGGCTGTGGAGCGCGCTGGTGCTCTGTGCGCTGGTCAGCGCCCTGCTCGGCTGGTTGCTGGTGCGCAGCGGCTTGCGGCCGTTGCGCGAGGTCACGCAGGTGGCGGCCTCGGTTTCGGCAAAATCCCTGCGCGAGCGCATCCCCGGCGAGTCGATTCCGGCGGAGCTGGAACAGCTGGTGCAGGCCTTCAACGCGATGTTGGCGCGGCTGGAGGATGCCTTCGTGCGGCTGTCGAACTTTTCCGCCGACATCGCCCATGAGTTGCGCACGCCGCTGAGCAATCTGATGACCCACACCGAGGTGGCACTGACCCGGGCCAGAACGGTGGAGCAATACCAGGACAACCTGCATTCCAACCTGGAAGAGCTGCAGCGCATGTCGCGGATGATCGATGACATGCTGTTCCTGGCCAAGGCCGACAATGGGCTGATCATCCCCGATGCGCGGCCGGTGGAGCTGCACGAGCTGTGCGAACAGCTGCTGGACTATTACCAGCTCTCGGCCGACGAGCGCGGCATCCATCTCGAGCAGTCCGGGGCCGGGACGCTGGCGGGGGATCGATCGATGCTGCGCCGGGCATTGTCCAACCTGTTGTCCAACGCGCTGCGCTACACACCGGATGGCGGGACGATCCGGGTGCTGATCGAGCAGGATGCCGACGGGGTGGCGCTGAGCGTCGCCAACCCCGGGGCGACCATCGCCCCCGAGCATCTGGGCCGGCTGTTCGACCGCTTCTACCGGGGCGACCCGGCGCGGCGCGAAGGCGGCCCGAGCAATGCCGGGCTGGGGCTGGCCATCACCCGCTCCATCGTCGAGGCGCATCACGGGCGGATCGGCTGTTCGTCGGCGGCGGGCCTCACGACGTTCAGGCTGGAGTTCCCCGCATGAGCTCCGGGGCCGTTGAGATGACACAGGTGCGAGAGGACTGAATGCTGACCGTGAATATCGGGCCGCTGGCCCTTGCCGTGCCCCATGTGCTGTTGCTGGGCAGCCTGCTGCTGGCGACCCTGAGCGGCTGGTGGGTCGGCCGGCGCAGTGCCTGCAATCCGGAGCGGCAGCTGTTCCGCCTGCTGCTGGTGGCGCTGCTGGTCGCGCGGCTGGCCTTCGTGATCGCCTATTTCGAGCATTACCGTGGGGCGTGGTGGCGGCTCATCGATATCCGCGACGGCGGCTTCATCGCCTGGCCCGGCGTGCTCGCCGCGCTGGCGCTGGGCGCCAGCTGGTGCTGGCGCGAGCGGGCGCTGCG
>NZ_AZSV01000042.1:0-37896 GCF_000582595.1 Pseudomonas sp. BAY1663 | reverse complement strand
AGCCGCTGCGCCTGGCCGCGCCAGCGGGCCATCTGGAAGCCAGCGCCCTGGCCGCACGGACGCATCTGCCGCTTGATCCGCTCTGAGCCCGTCACCCCGTCGCCCCGGCGGCCCTGGTTGCGGAACCGACCCCCGCGCCGCCACTCCAAAGCCGACCGTCCACCCACCATGCCAATGGCACAGGGCTATACTCGGCACTTTTCAGATCGCTCATCTACAAGGATTCGTCCATGAAATCGCTCGGCAAAATCCTGGGTCTGGTCATTCTCGGGCTGTTGCTGATCGTCGTGGCAGCGGGCTTCGCCCTGACCCACCTCTTCGATCCCAACGACTACAAGGACGAGATCCGCGACCTCGCCCGCAGCAAGGCCGGTCTCGAACTGAACATCGGCGGCGACATCGGCTGGAGCCTGTTCCCCTGGCTCGGCCTGGAACTGCACGAAACCACCCTGGCCAGCGTGCAGACGCCGGACCAGCCGTTCGCCGACCTGCGCATGCTCGGCCTCTCCGTGCGGGTGATGCCGCTGCTGCACCGCGAAGTGCAGATGAGCGACATCACCGTCAACGGCCTCAACCTGACCCTGAGCCGCAATGAGCAGGGCCGCGGCAACTGGGAAGGCGTCGGCCAGCCGACCAGCCCCGCCGGGCAGCCCGCCGAAGCCCCGCAGGCGCCGGCCGAATCGCAGGCCGACGAAGGCGCACGGCGCCGGCATCACGCGGCCGGCCGCTCAAGCTGGACATCGACAGCCTCACCGTCAGCGATGCCCGGGTGACCTACCAGGACGCCCAGAGCGGCCAGCAATTCAGCGCCGAAGGCATCGAGCTGAGCACCGGCGCGATCCGCGAAGGCAGCGCCATCCCGCTCAAGCTCAGCGCCTTCTTCGGCAGCAACCAGCCGGTGATGCGCGCGCGTACCGAACTGCAGGGCGCGCTGCGTTTCGACAACCAGCTCAAGCGCTACCAGTTCGAGGACATGCGCCTGTCCGGCGAAGCCTCGGGCGAGCCGCTGCAGGGCAAGACCCTGAGCTTCAGCGCCCAGGGCCAGCTGCTGGTCGACCTCGCCGCGCAGATCGCCGAGTGGAACAGCCTCAAGTTCACCGCCAACCAGTTGCGCGGCCTCGGCGAACTGAAGGCACGCGACCTCGACAGCGAACCCAAGCTCAGCGGTGCGCTGACCGTGGCACAGTTCAACCTGCGCGAATTCCTCCAGAGCGCCGGCCAGGAGCTGCCGGCGATGGCCGACGGCAACGCGCTGGGCAAGGCCGAGCTGGTCAGCCGCCTGAGCGGCACGCAGAACAGCCTGGCGCTGGAAGAACTGACGCTGAAGCTCGACGACAGCACCTTTACCGGGCAGATCGCCGTCAGCGACTTCGCCCGCCAGGCACTGCGCGTCAACCTCAAGGGCGACCGCCTCGACCTCGACCGCTACCTGCCGCCGCCGGCCAAGGACGAAGCCGCCGGTGCAGCGCGCAAGAGCGAGGTCAAGAGCACCCAGCCAGCGCCGTTGGCAGCGGCACCACGCCGCTGCCGAGCAGCCCGACCCAGCAGGCCTGGAGCGATGCCCCCGTGCTGCCGCTGGACCGCCTGCGCACGCTCGACGCCGAGATCGGCCTCGCCGTCGGCAGCCTGACCGCGATGAAACTGCCGTTCGATGGCTTCAACCTCAAGGCCCGCGCCCGCGATGGCCTGCTCAGCCTGCAGGAGCTGCGTGGCGGTCTGTACGGCGGCCGCCTGGATACCTCCGCCAGCCTCGACGCACGTCCGGCGCTAGCGCAGCTCAGCGTGCAGAACCGCCTCACCGGCGTGCCGGCCGAACGCCTGCTGGAGAGCCAGGGCGAGGAAGTGGTGGTCAAGGGCCTGCTCAACCTGGACGGCGACCTGCGCACCCAGGGCAACAGCCAGAAGGCCTGGGTCGACAACCTCAACGGCAAGGTCGGCTTCATCGTCGACAACGGCGTGCTGGTCGACGCCAACCTCGAGCAGCAGCTCTGCCGCGCCATCGCCACGCTCAACCGCAAGCAGCTGTCCAGCGAGCCACGCAGCAAGGACACGCCGTTCCGCGAGCTCAAGGGCAACCTCACCCTGCGCAACGGCGTGGCCAGCAACCCCGACCTCAAGGCCAGCATCCCCGGGTTGACGGTCAACGGCAACGGCGATGTCGACCTGCGCGTGCTGGGCATGGACTATCGCGTCGGCATCGTCATCGAAGGCGACAAGGGCGCCATGCCGGACCCGGCCTGTCAGGTCAACGAGCGCTACGTCGGCATCGAATGGCCGCTGCGCTGCCGCGGCCCGCTGGAGCTGGGCGCCAAGGCCTGCCGCTTCGACAACGACGCACTGGGCAAGGTCGCGGCCAGGCTGGCCGGCGAGAAGCTCAGCGAGAAGATCGAGGAGAAGCTCGGCGACAAGGTCAGCCCTGACCTCAAGGACGCCCTCAAGGGCCTGTTCAAGCGATGAGCCCGGAGCAGTTCGGCACGGCGGTCCTCACCTGGTACGACCGCCACGGCCGCAAGGACCTGCCTTGGCAGCAGGGCATCACGCCCTACCGGGTCTGGGTCTCGGAGATCATGCTGCAGCAGACCCAGGTCGGCACCGTGCTCGGCTATTTCGACCGTTTCATGGCCGCGCTGCCCGACGTCGAGGCGCTGGCCGCCGCCGCGGAAGACGAAGTGCTGCACCTGTGGACCGGCCTCGGCTACTACAGCCGGGCGCGTAACCTGCACAAGACCGCCCGACTGATCGTCGCCGAACATGGCGGCGTATTCCCGCAGGATGTGGAAAAACTCGCCGAACTGCCCGGCATCGGCCGCTCCACCGCCGGCGCCATCGCCAGCCTGAGCATGGGCCTGCGCGCGCCGATCCTCGACGGCAACGTCAAGCGCGTGCTGGCGCGCTACGTCGCCCAGGCCGGCTATCCCGGCGAGCCGAAGGTGGCCCGCCAGCTGTGGGAAATCGCCGAGCGCTTCACCCCGCGGGAACGGGTCAACCACTACACCCAGGCGATGATGGACCTCGGCGCCACGCTCTGCACCCGCAGCAAGCCGAGCTGCCTGCTCTGCCCGCTGAAGGAAGGCTGCCGCGCCCACCTGCTCGGCCGCGAGACCGATTTCCCGCACCCCAAGCCGCGCAAGGCGCTGCCGCAGAAGCGCACCCTGATGCCGCTGCTGGCCAACCGCGAAGGCGACATCCTGCTCTACCGGCGGCCGTCCAGCGGCCTCTGGGGCGGGCTCTGGAGCCTGCCGGAACTAGACGACCTGGCCGCCCTCGACCCGCTGGCCGAGCGCCACGCCCTGCAGCTCGAGGAGCGCCGCGAACTTCCCGGCCTGGTCCATACCTTCAGCCATTTCCAGTTGGCCATCGAACCCTGGCTGATCAGGGTCAAGTCCGCGCCAGGCAGCGTGGCCGAGGCCGACTGGCTCTGGTATAACCTCGCCACCCCACCGCGCCTCGGCCTCGCCGCGCCGGTGAAGAAACTGCTCAAGCGCGCCGCCGCTGAATTGCATGCAGGAGAAACCCCATGACCCGCACCGTGCATTGCCGCAAGTACAACGAAGAACTCCCCGGCCTCGACCGCCCGCCCTACCCCGGCCCGAAGGGCGAGGACATCTACAACAACGTCTCCAGAAAGGCCTGGGAAGACTGGCAGAAGCACCAGACCATGCTGATCAACGAGCGCCGGCTGAACATGATGAACGCCGAGGACCGCAAGTTCCTCCAGGGCGAGATGGACAAGTTCTTCTCCGGCGAGGAATACGCCCAGGCCGAGGGTTACGTGCCACCGAGCGAATGAGCCATCGCGACACGCCCGGAACGCTAAGCGCCCGTCCGGATTAAATATTTTTCCGGAGCGCGCTTGACAGGCAAAAGCCAAATCCGTCTAATAGCGCCCCGTTGCCCAGGTAGCTCAGTCGGTAGAGCAGGGGATTGAAAATCCCCGTGTCGGCGGTTCGATTCCGTCCCTGGGCACCACCTTTCGTTTTCAGGTGGTGCCAAAACCACCCGAAAGCCCACAAGAAGCCCGCCCCGTGCGGGTTTTTTGTTGTCTGTAATTCCCTACCCTTCCCTTGTAAGCCCGAATCTTTAGGGGCATTCTTTGGGACGTCGCCAGTTCGGTCACTGCGACGTCCCTACGAAGGTGCCCTATGCCCCGCAAAGTCACGCCGCTGACTGATTCAGCGATCAAGGCAGCAAAGCCGAAAGAAAAGACTTTCAAGCTGACTGACGGCCAGGGGCTGTACCTGGACGTGAAGCCGACCGGCTCAAAGCTGTGGCGCTTCAAATACCGTTTCAACGGAAAAGAGATGACCCCGTTGTCGTTTGGCCCCTATCCCGCCCTGACATTGGTGAAGGCCCGCCAGAAGCGCACAGACGCACGCGAGCTGCTAGCCCAAGGGGTTGACCCCGGCGCAGAGAAAAAGGCCGCTAAACAAGCGCAACGGGCCGATGGCGTGACATTCGAGACGCTGGCGCGGGAGTGGTACGCCTACAACTCGCCACGCTGGGCCGAAAGCACCGCCTACAAGGCGAAGCTGTACATGGAAAACGACCTGATACCCGGCATCGGTAGCCGTCCGGTAAAGGCGATCACCCGCCCCGAACTGGTGGAGCTGGTGCGCAAGGTCGAAGCGCGGGGCACGCTGAATGCCGCCGGCAAAATCCGCCAATGGCTACACCAGATATTCCGCTTCGGGCTGGCGAAAGGCGTAGTCGAAGCCAACCCGGCCACCGATCTGGACGTGGTAGCCGCACCGCCGAAAGCCACCCGCCACCATCCGCACGTTGCGTTTGCCGAACTGCCCGAGCTGCTGGGCAAGATCGAATCGACCACGCTCAACACGCTGACCCGCTGCGCCATCCGCTTGCTGGTGCTGACCGCCGTTCGCCCTGGTGAGCTGCGCCAGGCGCCGTGGTCGGAGTTCGATCTAGACGGCGCGACCTGGACCATTCCGAAAGCGCGTATGAAAGCCCGCCGCCCGCATGTGGTGCCCTTGCCCCGCCAAGCCGTCGCCATCCTGCGCCAGCTCAAGGAAATCACGGGCGATTACCCGCTAGTGTTTGCCGGGCAGCAGAACCCAGACCGGCCAATGTCGGAGAACACGATAAACAAGGCGCTGCGCCTGATGGGCTACGAAGGCCGCCAGACCGGCCACGGCTTCCGCCACCTGCTGAGCACCGAACTCAACGGGCGCGGCTATAACCGCGACTGGATCGAGCGCCAGCTAGCCCACGGCGACAACGACGAAATCCGCGATACCTACAACCACGCCACCTACCTGGAGCAGCGCCGGGAAATGATGCAAGCCTGGGCTGATTCGATAGACGCGCAATGCGGCGGCGCCAACGTGGTGAGCATCAAGCGCAAGGCTTAACGGTTTGGCTGGCCTAGCTCGACGGAGCGAAAAGCGGACTTCCCACCCGCCTGACCAGCCGATTTATTCAGGAAGTGGGGCGCCTGGGAGGGTGTCACGGTGAGCAAGTTCGCAAAATTCAAACCCGTCCTAACGACCGAGGAAACATCAACCCTGCTAACCCGCCTGACAGGCGAAGCAGTGAGCGCAGGCACGGTTCGTGAGCTTTGGGAGCGCTGCTACCTTACGCCGATTCTGTGCCACGGCACCCGAGTGGTTGGCTTTGACCTAGAGTCGGTCAAATGCCTTTTTTCGAACGGAAAAGCATCACCACAGGCTGAAAGCCGAATCGGCATCTTGTCCGGTCGGTACTCTATTTTTGATGGCGTGGAAGCTTGCTTGGTGGACGGAACAAATGGAGAGGAGCTGTTCTTCTTCATTGAGCGCCCCTCAGAGATTGAGTCCGAGTCGATAAAGCTAGAGTTCGAACTTGAAGATCTCAAATCAATAGCGACAGACGATATTGAAACGTACTTCTACGCATATGAAGAGGTCCGCCGCCTTGCAGACTTGGCGAATAACGATGCACTTCCGCCTCCGGCGCAGATCTTTCGCCCATTGCAGGTGAATTTTTCACCGAGCCCCCGATTTAGCTGGCCGATAGCAGATAGGCTTTGCGGCTTGCAAACAGAGAGCGGCGAATTTTCTCTGACTCCATTCGCTATGGCAGCGTTGAACGAAGATGACAGCCAAACAAGAAAACCGCTTCATCCCAGTGAGCGCAAGAGCACCGAGCAAATCATCGCAACGCTGGCGGCAATGGCTAAGCTAGACCTTTCCACACCGTATAAGGCTGACGACGCTCTAAGGAGCGCCGCCGCTTTTCACGCGCTGGAGCTACCAAACAGCCCGGAAACAACGGTTAAGTTCCTAAAGGCAGCCGCCTTACGAGCGGGCATCTGCTAACCCCAATGGGGTTTTGCCTTTACCCAATAGGACGCAAGCGCTGCCTTGCCACGTTCAATGCCAATCGTGTTCAACAAAGCCCAAGAGGCAACACGAAATGGCCGCACAAACCAACCCCGCCCCACTTCCCCGCCGCTTTATCAAGCTGGCAAAAGTGAAGGACTACACCAGCCTTTCCACATCCGAGATTTATCGGCGCATTGCTGCCGGAACCTTCCCGGCTCAAGTCACCCTTGGGCCGAAGTCGGTGGCCTGGATCGAATCGGAAATTTTGCATTGGTGCGATTCGCTCGCCGCCCAACGCGGGGAGGCTGCATAAATGACCGACACAAAAAAGGCCGACCAACAGGCCAGCCCCAAGAAAACGCCAGGCTATAGTACCAGCACCGAAGCGCAGCGCGCCCGCTTGCTCGCCAGGCTGAAGGCTGGCCCCATCGACACGATCACGGCGCGTCGAGAGCTAAACATTCTGATGCCAGCCGCACGCATCAAGGAGCTGCGCGAAGCGGGCTACCCTATCGAAACCCAGCGCATCACCTTGATTGACGACCACGGGCGCAACCACAGCGGCATAGCCCTGTACTACCTGCGAACCAACCCCGAAGCAGGGAGGGCCGCCGCATGATTGCCTCGACGCCCCTTCCCTACCTTGCCAGCCAGCACCAGCAGCGCTATGGTTCGCCCGTTGCTGCAAATTCAGCGACCGGGTTTGGCGACCCGAACTATCCAAGGCGCACAAGCGCCGCACCGCAGACAGCTGGCGCTTTTTTTGTGCCCGCAGTCCGTTATGGCGGCTGTGCGTGGGAGACCGAAAGGTCTGCCGGTTCCCTTGGATGCCGGTTCGCCAACCCGCGTACAGCTGCCACCCTTAATCGTTTGGCGACGGTTCGTGGCAGCTCCACAATCCAAGGAGCTACACCCATGCAAACCACCCGCAATCCGTCTACTCACGCCGCCGCCTGGAAGGCACGCGCCTTCGCCGCCCTGCGCGCCGATTCGTCCCTGTCCGTTCGCCTGCGCCGCTACAACGAAGCGATGGCCCGCGCCCGCTCCCTGGAAACCGTAGGGGGTGCCCAATGAGCGCCGTCTGCTGGAGTCACCTGCTACCCGACCCTTTGCGCATGGGCCGTCTGTCCACTGATGATCTGGACGCCATCGAGCGCACAGCTGAATGTGAAGCGCTGACCATGGCGCACGGCATTTCCGCCATTGGCGAGCTACTGGCCTGGACTGCCGACGCTGGCGAGCTATCGAACGACACCGCCCGCAATATCGGCTGGCTTATCAACTCGCTGGGCACGCTATCCGGCAGGCTCGTGGACGTTGCGAACGGCGCCGAGTACGAGCTGGAGCGCCGCAAGGCCACCGCACCGAACCCGACCGCAGAGGCTAAACCATGACTATTCAAAACGGCGCCCGTGCGCGAGGGGATCGGCTTGCCTGGAGAAAGCCGAACTGGCCTTCCGCGATGCCCTGCAAGCCACGTTCGGGCCGCTGGATTGGCTGCCTGTAACAGACGGCACCATTCACCGCTTCCGCGTGCCAGACGACAAGCCCGGCACGCTCAACGGCTGGTATGTCCTACACCTGGACGGCATCGCATCGGGTGCGTTCGGTAGCTGGAAGGCGGGAGGTTCTAGCACTTGGAGCAGCCGCAAACCTGCCGACCCGATGGAGGCCGAATTGATCCGCCAGCGCGTCGAGCAGGCACGGGAGCAGCGCGAAGCCGACCAGACCCGGCGCCAGATTGCGACAGCCAGCTATGCGGGCACGCTATGGAGCGAAGCCCGACCGGCTGCCCCTGAACACCCCTACCTGACCCGCAAGCGCATTGCCCCGCATCGCTTGCGCCAACGCCGTGACGTTCTGCTGGTGCCGCTGTACGCCGATGGCTACCTGTGCAACCTGCAACGCATCGCAGCGGACGGCAGTAAGCGTTTCCTATCTGGAGGCCGGGTAAAGGGTGCCTATTCGCCCATCGGCACACTGGAGCCAGGCCAGCCGCTGTACGTCTGCGAAGGCTGGGCAACCGGGGCAACCATCCATGCCGAAACCGGCGCCGCCGTGGCCTGCGCCATGAATGCGGGCAACCTGCTGGAAGTCGGGCGCCAGCTCCGACGGCACTACCCCGACAACCCGCTGATTATCGCGGGTGACGACGACCGCCAGACCGAAGGCAACCCCGGACGCGCCGCAGCCACCCAAGCCGCCGCCGTGCTGGGCTGTGGGCTGGTGCTGCCACCATTTCCCGCTGATGCGCCGATTGATCTATCGGACTTCAACGATCTAGCCAACTGGAGGGCCGCACAATGAGCGCAGCCATCGTCACCCCGATTGTGCCGGAAGCCGTCGCGCCAGCCATCGAGCGCCCCTGTTACCGAGTGTATGAACACACCATCACACTGGACGGCGTGAAGCTGCGCCCCGGCGTCTGGTATCACGGGCAAAGCCTGGACAAGCAAAGCGGCGAGTATCTGCCGTTCGATGAATGGCTGTGCGGGCCTTTGCATGTCGAAGCCGTCACCCGCAACGAAGGCCAGGACGGCGATTACGGGCGCCTGCTGCGATTCCGCAACGCCGACCGCCGCGAACTGACCTGGGCAATGCCCAACGAGCTATTGGCGGGCAAGCCCGATTCGATCCTGTCCGTTCTGCTGGGCATGGGCCTGGACATTGATTACCAGCGCCGCGCCAAGGTCTGCCAGTACATCGCCGCGCAATACCCGAAAGACCGCGTGATAGCGGCCACGTCTACCGGCTGGCACACCCGCGAGCTTTTCATCATGCCGCGCCAGAACATCGGCAAGGGTAAAGCGATATTCCAGAGCGAAGCCGCCAACGGTGACGACTACCGCCAAGGCGGAACGCTGGAAGGCTGGCAAGACAGCATCGGCGCCAAGTGCGAGGGCAACCCGCTGCTAGTGCTGAGCGTGTGCGCATCGCTTGCCGGGCCGCTGCTATACCACGTCCAACGGCAAGGCGGGGGCTTTCATATCGTCGGTGATTCCAGCACGGGCAAGAGTTCCGCCATTCTGGCCGGGGCATCGGTATGGGGGCACGGTGAGGACTTCAAGCGTACTTGGCGCGCTACTGGCAACGGGCTGGAAGGCATCGCCAGCCAACGCAATGACACGCTGCTGGCGCTGGATGAGATAGGCGAGGCCGACCCACGGGAAATCGGCGCTGTGGTCTATGCAATGGCGAACGGCACCGGCAAGGCCAGAGCCACCCGCAACGGTTCGGCACGGGCTGCGAAGCGCTGGCGCGTCATGCTGTTTTCATCCGGCGAGCTGGGGCTATCGGCGCTGATGGCTGAAGGCGGCAAGCGCAGCCGGGCCGGGCAGGAAATCCGCCTGCTGGATATACCCGCCCGCCGCGCTTTCGGCGCCTGGGACAACTTGCACGGCATGACCGGGGGCCGGGAGTTCTCCGACGCGATCCAGCGCGCCAGCGTGACGCACTACGGGCACGCGGGGCCGCAGTTCATCCGCAAGCTGCTGGAGCTTGGCGAGCAGGACGATTTGCCCGCGCTGCTGGCGCAACTCTGCAACCAGTACCCCAGCACCAGCGGGCAGGAAAGCCGTGCTGCCGAACGCTTCGCCCTGGTGGCTATGGCGGGGGAACTGGCTATCAGCTTTGGCATTCTCCCCCTGCCGACTGGCGCAGCCCGCGACGCAATGTTGGGGCTGTTTGAGGTATGGCGAGCAGGCCGGGGGCAAGGTCCAAGCGAGGATCGGCAGATATTGCGCGCCATCGCTGACTTCATCGCCCGCCACGGCGACACCCGGTTTTCATCCGCCGATGACCCCGAAGGCGAAGCCAGGGACCGCGCCGGGTATTGGGAGGACAGCCCGACCGGGCGCCTGTACCTGTTCAACCGCCCCGGCCTGGAGGAAGCCGCCAAAGGTTACGACCTGGGGCGCGTGGTGCTGGCACTGGAGTCGGTCGGAGCAATTGCCAAGCGTGAACCGGGCCGCGCTCAAGCCACCAAGCGACTGCCCAGCGGGCGCAAGGAAAAACTGTACTGGATCGACGCCGCCAGGCTGGAGCCGGAACAGTAAACGAACCTTGCATTTGCTGCTGGGGACAGTGGGGACAGCGTGGGCGCCCTAGTGCCGCAAGGGCTAGAGCTGCCCCCACCCACTGCAAAGGCAAGGGGACAGTGGGGACAGGCCGGGCAATTTGTCCCCTTTGTCCCCACCCACTGACTGGCATAGGGGACAGCTACAGCCCGCGCCGTTACTCGCCGCCCCCTTTGTCCCCTCTGTCCCCACGGCAAAACACTAAAGGGAAAGCGAAATGAGCGCACTTGCACAGCTTGCCGACAACTTGGGGTTATCGAGCGATACGCGACCAGCACCAGCTACCCCACCCGTCCAACCCGCTGCCAACGATCCGCAGCAGCCGACCAGCGCACCAGCACGACCAACCGCACCAGAGGCCACCAGCGAGCCGAAGCGCACCGCCTGGAGGATCACCCGAGCAGGCCAGCCGATTGGCTACATGGTCGGCCAGCCAATGACCTATTCCGAAGCCCTGGCCGCCGCTCGCTGGCGCTGGGCTGATGCCGAACTAGACGGCGCACCAAAGGAGCCGAACCGATGAAAGCCAGCCAGATTCGAGCGCTCGCCAACATAGCCGACAAGCCAGGCGCCAGCGTGAGCACGCAACTAATCGCCACGCGCCGGGTATGTCGCCTTTTTTGTCATGAGCGCGCAACGATCCACCAAGAGCGCCGCGCATTGAGACGCAAAGCCGCCAAGCTGAAAGCCTTTTTGCCATTCACTGCCGCAGCCGTTGCCGACCTGGAGCAGCAAGCCAGGGAGCACGAAGCCGAATCGCTGGAGGGTATGAGCCGGACGCTGATCGGCATAGGCCGTGCCGTCATCCTGCAAAGCGCCAGCACCACGGCGGCGCTGGGCTTCGACCGGCTGTGCGATCTGCTGAGCGTGAACCCCACGCATCGAGCACAAGCGATCCGCGACGGTGACACCGGGCTACACGAGCTGGTTTTTATTGCCTGCCTGGAGGACAGCGCAACGGGGCACGGCACGGCCTGGGGAGACGGCGGGCCGCTGTATCAGGCCTGCCTGCTGGCTATGGCTGACTTCATCCGCAACGCACCAGAGGGAGCGCTACCCGATCCGTTCGCACCCGGCGCACCTTTCGGACCGAAGCTGCCGCCCGTGCTGCGCGTGGTTTGATCGCCAGCGCCACGGACGGCGCTACCCCACCCCATTAGGTTCTTCCCCACCCCGGCACCCATCACGGGTGATTCGCGCCCCGCCTTTTCGCTTCATACGGACTTTTCCAGCCTGACCCCGCTTCCGGTTCCGCCTTCCGCTGGAAGCCCAGCCAGCACGCCCGCAACGGACACCAGCAAGGCGGAAACGACCGGCACCAGTTGGCCTATTGCCCAGCACCAGCGCCCTACCTGCGAAGCCCGGAGCGAGACAACGAAACAACAACCAACCCACCAGCCAGCGCCGTATATAGCGAACGGTCACGGCGCGAATCACCCGCACCCCCGGCGCCCCTCCGGGAGAACCTAATGGGGGGTGGCCCGGTTCGCAGCCGGTTCGCGCAATTGGTTCGCACCTGGTACGCACGGAAACTACGCACTTTCGCGCACACTTTTCACGCACGAACGCCCGCTGCGGAAACAACCCCATGAACGGTTTCTGTAGCCCCTAAAAAGAGCTGTGCTGGCGTTGCGAAAACCAACCCCATGGACGATTGGGGAAACACCCCATGCAAGCCGCCATCGAGGGTGATGTTTGGGTGAGGCGGACGGCAAGATTACGGCAAGGGCTGGGGCGAGATTAGGGCGAGGTGCGACACCTGACAGCAGGCGGCAGCACGCTAAGGAAACGCTAAGGCGAAACGAGCCATTGGAGCCGGAACGGGGGGCACTTTTTGTTTTGGGGGCATTTTTGGGGGCATCACAAAACCAGCGAACCACACAAACCCAGTAAATACGCCGCCTGTAGCGATTGGTTCGGTTCCGTCCCTGGCACCACTGATTCGAACGAAAAGGCTCACCTTGCGGTGGGCCTTTTTTGCTTTCTGCGTTCCGCACCCTGAAACAGGCCCACACCGGGCGCCCTGCGTTTCCACGTTACGATACCCGCCCTTCCCGTGGCCGGTTCGCGGACGCGTGCTGACCCTCTCTTCCCCGACGCACTCCCTGTCCTTCCCAGCCAGCCTGCCCAGCACGACGACTCCAGAGCGGTCGAGCCGGCTGGTGCCGGCACGTTTTCCTCGGTCGCGCTGTGCGCACAAGATAAAACACAATGCAAATTATTTTCATTTAGTTTACATTCCCGCCCCGATTTCCCTCCACAACACCAACATCGGGAGCGTCACGTGTTCCGCAAATCCTGGCTGTGCCTGTCCATTTCGCTCGCAACCCTTTCCCTTTCAACCATTCCCGCCCTGGCCAAAGAAGCCGAACAAGCAAAGGAACTCGAGGCCGTGACCATTAGTGCGACACGTGCCCGAAGCGAAGCGGGCAAGACACCGCAGAAGATCACGGTGATAAGCCGCGAGCAGATCGAGCAGCAGCTGGCGATCACTTCGGACCACGGTGCGGTGCTGAGCAACCTGATTCCGTCCTATTCGCCGAGCCGGCAGAAGATGAGCAGCGCCGGCGAAACTTTCCGCGGGCGCTCGGCGCTGATCCTGATCGACGGCGTGCCGCAATCGACACCGCTGCGCGACAGCCAGCGCGATGGCTACGTGATCGACCTGTCGATGGTCGAGCGCATCGAAGTGATTCATGGTGCCAGCGCCGAACACGGCCTGGGGGCCACCGGCGGCATCATCAACTATGTCACCCGCCGGCCGGCCAGCGGCACGCTGCGCCAGCACGCCGGCGTGAGCTTCACCGCGCCCACCGACTACGAGTCCGAGGGGCTGGGATACAAGCTCGATTACCGGGTCGAGGGCACCCAGGGCAACTTCGATTACCTGGCCTCGGCCAGCTGGCAGACCCAGGGTATGTTCTACGATGCCAACGGGACCTGATCGGCGTCGACGATACCCAGGGCGAGTGATGGATTCGACCAGCCACGATCTGCTGCTCAAGCTCGGCTACTGGCTGGACGACAACCAGAACATCGGCCTGATGGTCAACCGCTACCAGGTCGAGGGCGAACACGAGTACGTCAACGTGCCCGGCAACGCCAACGCCGGCATCCCGGCCACCTCGCGCAAGGGCGACCCGCTGGGCAAGGCGCCGCAGAACGAGGTGCTGGCGACCAGCCTGTCCTACAAGCACGCCGACCTGTATGGCAACGAGCTGGGCGTGCAGCTGTATTCCCAGCGCTTTCGCGGCCGCTTCGGCGGTGGCTACAACGGCACCTTCCAGGATGCCAGCATTGCGCCAGTGGGCACGCTGTTCGACCAGTCGCAGAACGAGTCGGACAAGTACGGCGGCAAGTTCACCCTCAGCCGCGACGGCCTGCTCGACAATCACCTGAAGCTCACCGGCGGCCTCGACGTGTTGCAGGACACCACCAGCCAGCAGCTGATCCTCACCGATCGCGAGTGGGTGCCCGAAACCGTATTCCGCAACTATGCGCCCTTCCTGCAAGCGGAAATCCGCGCCCTGGAGCAGCTGACCTTCTTCACCGGCGTGCGCCACGAGTTCGCCGAACTCGAGGTCGACAGCTTCCGCACCATCGCCTCGACCAACCCGGCGCTGGGCGGCGTCACCGTCGAGGGCGGCAAGCCGAAGTTCGAGGAAACGCTCTACAACGCCGGCCTGGTCTGGCAGATGAACGACTGGGCGCAGCTGTTCGCCAACTATTCCGAGGGCTTCGGCATGCCCGACGTCGGCCGCGTGCTGCGCGGCATCGGCACGCCGGGTACGCGGGTGGACAATTTCCTCGACCTGCAACCGATCGTCACCGAGAACCGCGAGATCGGCCTGCGCCTGAAGCACGGTCCGTTCGATGCGGAAATCAGCTACTACGAATCCGATGCCGACCTCGGCTCGCGCCTCGACAGCGTCGGCGGCGTCTACCAGATTCGCCGCGAACGCACCGAGATCGACGGCGTCGAGTTCACCGGCGGCTGGCAGGTCAACGCGGCCCATCGCCTGCAACTGACCTACGCCCAGGTCAATGGCCAGTCCGATACCGATGGCGACGGCGATGTGGATACCGATCTGGATGGTGCCAACATCTCGCCGGACCGCTACGGCATCAGCTGGCAAGCCAACTGGAGCGAACGACTGCACAGCCTGCTGCAGGCCAACCACTACGCCAGCCGTAGCTTCGACCAGCCGGGGCTGGATTTCGACGGCTACACACTGGTGGACGCCTCCGTCGGCTACCGTCTGCCGGTCGGCGAAGTCAACCTCGGTATCGAGAACCTGCTCGATCGCGACTACCTCACCTACTACTCGCAGGCCGCCAACACCGGCTCGGACGTCACCCGCAACGGCCGCGTGTTCAACGGCCGCGGGCGCACCTTCACGCTCGGCTATCAGGTCAGCTTCTAGAGCCCTGGGCGAGACGGCCGCGCACAACCTGGCGTGGCCGTCTCGCCTTCCGGACGCCGGCAGGGGGCCGGGCGGCCGGCCGTCGCGTCGCCGCCACGCTCATTGGGCAACCGGTGCTCCGGCCCGGCAGCCAACCGCGATCGGCGGCGAAAGGTCGCGCAACCACCGGCAACGCGCTAGCCTGTGCCTAACGCAGAGGCAGAGCGCGTCTGTGAGTGTCCGGCCGCCCTGGAGCTAGCGCCATGCCGATACGATGGATCGCCGCGTGCATGGGCCTGGCCTTCGTCGCGGCCGAGAGCCACGCCACTGAGCTTCGCTTCGTTACCGAAGACTTCCCGCCGTTCACCTACGTCGCCGCGCAGGAGGTCCGGGCCGGTGCCGACCCCAGCGCCGACGGCTCCGCCGCTGCCGGGCCACTGGTCGAGGTGGTGCTCGCCGTGTGCAAACGCCTCGAGCGGCACTGCCCGATCGCCGTGCATCCCTGGCGCCGCGCCCTGGCGCTGGCCGAGGAGGGCGAGGTGGACGGAATCTTCACGGTCATCCACTCACCGCAGCGCGACCGCGCCTTCCATATCACGCGCATGCTGGTCACTTCCCGCTACAGCGTCTATGCCCGCGATCCGAGCCCCGACCTCTACCACCGCCCGCAAGACATGGCCGGGCGAACGGTCGGCGTCTATGGTCCCTCGGGCACTTCGTTCGTGCTCAGCGAGCGCCTGCGGGAAGTCGCCGACGTGGACATCCAGCTGGTGGCGGACAACCGCCGGCTGCTGCGCATGCTCGCCGCCGGCCGCTTCGGCGAGGACGGCATGGCGGTAGCCAACCAGGATGTCGCCTGGCACCTGATCGAAGACGAACGGCTGCACGAGATCCACGAGGTCGGCGAGCTGCAGCCGGTGTCCTACGGCATCGGGTTGTCGCGCAAGCGCATCAGCGCGGCACAGTTCCACGCCTTCGAGCAGGCGCTCGATGAGCTCATCGCGGACGGTACGGTGTCGGCGATCCTGCGACGGCATCATCTCGAAGCGGCTTTCTGACCCCGTCCCCCGCGGCCGTTCCTTCCGGCGAGCGGCGCACGTTGAGCGTTTCGCGAAAATGACCGTCTATGCTTGAGGCGTGCCCGGATTTTCCGATGCCCTTCAGTTTCCACCCAGAGAACATCGCCTCCTATGGTCCCCGACAAGACGCTGCCCAAGGCCGTGATCCTCGTGCCGGTATTCGTGCCGGCGGTGGTCGTGACGCTGCTGCTGGTGATCGGCACCATCAGCAATCCCGAGCTGGCCGGCGAGGTCTTCAGCGCGAGCCTGGCCTTCATCACCACCAATTTCGGCTGGTTCTACATGCTGGCGGTGGCGTTCTTCCTGGTCTTCATCGTCGGCATCGCGCTGACCAGATGGGGCAGCATCAAGCTCGGGCCGGACCATGCGGAGCCGCAGTACAGTTTCCCGGCCTGGTTCGCCATGCTGTTTTCCGCCGGCTACGGCATCGCCCTGCTGTTCTTCGGCGTGGCCGAACCGGTGCTGCACTACTCGACGCCCCCGGTCGGCGCCCCGGAAACCGTCGATGCGGCCAAGCAGGCCATGCAGATCGCCTTCTTCCACTGGGGCTTCCACATCTGGGCGATCTACGGCCTGACCGGCCTGGTGCTGGCCTACTTCTCCTTCCGCCATGGCCTGCCGCTGTCGATGCGCTCGGCGCTCTACCCGCTCATCGGCGAGCGCATCCACGGGCCCATCGGCCATACGGTGGACATCTTCGCCATCCTCGGCACGCTGTTCGGCATCGCCACCACCCTCGGCCTGTCGGTCACCCAGATCAACGCCGGGATGAATTACCTGTGGCCGCAGATCCCGGTCAATATCGGCGTGCAGATCATCGCCATCGCGCTGATCACCCTGATGGCCATCGTCTCGGTGGTCGCCGGCCTCGACAAGGGGGTGAAGAACCTCTCGCTGCTGAACATGATCCTGGCCATCGCGCTGATGCTGTTCGTCTTCACCGTCGGCCCGACCATCTTCATCCTCGAGACATTCCTGCAGAACACCGGCAGCTACCTGAACAACATCATCGAGCGCACCTTCAACCTGCAGGCCTACAGCCGCAGCGACTGGATCGGCAACTGGACGCTGTTCATCTTCGGCTGGACCATCGCCTGGTCGCCCTTCGTCGGCCTGTTCATCGCCAAGATCAGCCGCGGCCGCACCATCCGCCAGTTCGTCTTCGGCGTGATGTTCGTGCCGACCATCTTCACCTTCCTCTGGTTCTCCATCTTCGGCGACACCGCGCTGCACCTGATCATGGTCGAGGGCTACAGCTCGCTGATCAGCGAGGTGCAGGCCGATCATGCCATCGCGCTGTTCAAGCTGTTCGAGCGGCTGCCACTGACCGCGATCGCCTCGTTCATCGCGGTGTTGCTGATCATCACCTTCTTCGTCACCTCGTCGGACTCCGGCTCGCTGGTGATCGACTCGCTGGCCGCCGGCGGCGCCACGCATACGCCGGTCTGGCAACGGGTATTCTGGGCCAGCAGCGAAGGCGCCGTGGCCGCCACCCTGCTGCTCGCCGGCGGCCTCGGCGCGCTGCAGACCATGACCATCGCCAGCGCCCTGCCCTTCGCCGTCGTCATGCTGCTGTCGGCACTGGGCATGTGGCGCGCGCTGGTGATCGAAGGCCACCACGAGGTCAGCCTGCAGAGCCACATGCAGGGCAGCCGGCTGGCCAGCAATGCCGGGCCCGGCCTGTGGAAGAAGCGCCTGGCGGGCCTGGTCAACTTCCCCAGCCGCGAGGAGGTCGAGGGCTTCATGTCGACCGCCGTGCTCAAGGGCATGCGCCGGGTACAGCGGGCGCTGGCCGAACAGGGCTGGCCGGCCGAGGTGCACGTCGACGAACAGAATTCGCGGCTGTACCTGGAGGTGATCAAGGAGGACCAGCTGGATTTCATCTACGAAATCCGTCTGCTCAGCTACGCCATGCCGGCGTTCGCACTCTCCGAAAGCCCGATGACGAGGACCAGTACTACCGCGCGGAAGTCTTCCTGCGCCGTGGCGGGCAGTCCTATGACATCTATGGTTACGACCAGGCGGACATCATCGGCGACATCCTCGACCAGTTCGAGAAGTACCTGCACTTCCTGCATATTTCCCCCGGCAGCCTGCCGTGGAAAATGGAAGAGCACGACGAAATGCTCAGCGGCGAAGCCGACGAAGCGAAATCGCCTCAGCAGTAGCGAGACCCCGCACGCCCATTCGCGGACAGCCGTGCCAGGCACCGGCGCAGACGGGACGAGCGGGAGCGATGAAGGCCGTTGGGCGCTTTTAGAGCCCACGAAGCCGGTAAATTCGGCCTTCTTCGCGCTTGGCGCGTGCCCCGGTGCATGCTAGGTTTGCGCCTCGCCAGGATGGCGAGCAGTCGGCCGGAGCGCAATCAACACAATACCCAGACCTGGCGGCCTTCGCCGGTCTCACAGAGGACCCCGCATGGCCGAGGCCATACCCGCACTGGAAATCCGCAACCTGCACAAGCGCTACGGCGATCTGGAAGTTCTCAAAGGCATCTCGCTGACCGCTCGTGATGGCGATGTGATTTCCATCCTCGGCTCTTCAGGCTCTGGCAAGTCCACCTTCCTGCGCTGCATCAACCTGCTCGAGAATCCCAACGAGGGCGAGATCCTGGTCGCCGGCGAGCAGCTCAAGCTCAAGCGCGACAAGCAGGGCGACCTGGTCGCCGCCGATGGCCGGCAGCTCAACCGGGTGCGCAGCGAGCTGGGCTTCGTGTTCCAGAACTTCAACCTCTGGCCGCACATGACCATCCTCGACAACATCATCGAGGCGCCGCGCCGGGTTCTCGGCCAGAGCAAGGCCGAAGCCACGGAAGTGGCCGAGGCGCTGCTGGCCAAGGTCGGCATCGCCGACAAGCGCCACGCCTATCCCAACCAGCTTTCCGGCGGCCAGCAGCAGCGCGCGGCGATCGCCCGCACCCTGGCGATGCAGCCCAAGGTGATCCTCTTCGACGAGCCCACCTCGGCACTGGACCCGGAGATGGTACAAGAAGTGCTTGCAGTGATCCGGTCGCTCGCCGAAGAAGGCCGCACCATGCTGCTCGTCACCCATGAGATGAATTTCGCCAAGCAGGTATCCAGCGAAGTGGTTTTCCTCCACCAGGGCCTGGTCGAGGAGCAAGGAACGCCCGAGCAGGTATTTGACAACCCGCAATCGGCGCGCTGTAAACAATTCATGTCCAGCCATCGCTAATGGAGCAACACCGCATGAAGAGCTATAAGAAAATCCTGCTGACCGCCGCTGCATCCCTGATCATCGGTACCCAGGCATTCGCTGCGGAAAAACTGCGGATCGGGACCGAAGGCGCCTACCCGCCCTTCAACCTGATCGACGCCAGCGGCCAGGTGGTCGGCTTCGACCTGGACATCGCCCACGCGCTGTGCGCCAAGATGAAGGTCGAGTGCGAAGTGGTCACCTCCGACTGGGACGGCATCATCCCGGCGCTGAACGCCGGCAAGTTCGACTTCCTCGCCGCCTCGATGTCGGTCACCGAGGAGCGCAAGAACGCCGTCGACTTCACCGACCACTACTACACCAACAAGCTGCAGTTCGTGGCGCCCAAGTCCGTCGATTTCAAGACCGACAAGGACTACCTGGACGGCAAGGTGATCGGCGCCCAGCGCGCGACCATCGCCGGCACCTGGCTGGAAGACAACCTCGACGGCGTGGTCGACATCAAGCTCTACGACACCCAGGAGAACGCCTATCTGGACCTGGCCTCCGGCCGTGTCGACGGCATCCTTGCCGACACCTTCGTGCAGTGGGAATGGCTCAAGAGCGATGCCGGCAAGAACTTCGAGTTCAAGGGCGAGCCGGTCTTCGATGACGACAAGATCGCCATCGCCGTGCGCAAGGGCAACGACGAGCTGCGCGAGAACCTGAACAAGGCACTGGCCGAGATCATCGCTGACGGCACCTACAAGCAGATCAACGACAAGTACTTCCCGTTCAGCATTTACTGATCCAACCGAGCCGAAGCCCGGTCGCCACCTTACTGGCCGACCGGGCTTCGGTGTTTGAGCTTCTATGATTCCTGACCTTCACGGATTCGGTCCGGCCCTGCTCGCCGGCACCTGGATGACCATCCAGCTGGCCCTCGCCTCCCTGGCGCTGGGGCTGGTGCTCGGGCTGCTCGGCGCCCTCGCCAAGACCTCGCCCTACAGCGCCCTGCGCTGGATCGGCGGTACCTACTCGACCATCGTGCGCGGCATCCCCGAGCTGCTCTGGGTGCTGCTGATCTATTTCGGCACCATCAACCTGATTCGCGGCCTCGGCGAGCTGTTCGGCATCGAGAACCTCGCCCTGAGCCCGTTCGCCGCCGGCACCATCGCCCTCGGCCTGTGCTTTGGCGCCTATGCCACGGAAGTCTTCCGCGGCGCGCTGCTGGCGATCCCCAAGGGCCACCGCGAAGCCGGCCTGGCCCTTGGGCTGGGCAAGCGGCGCATCTTCCTGCGGCTGATCCTGCCGCAGATGTGGCGCCTGGCCCTGCCAGGGCTAGGCAACCTGTTCATGATCCTGATGAAGGACACCGCGCTGGTCTCGGTGATCGGCCTGGAAGAGATCATGCGCCGTTCGCAAATCGCCGTGACCGCCAGCAAGGAACCCTTCACCTTCTTCCTGGTGGCCGCCTTCATCTACCTGTGCCTGACCATCGTCGCCATGATCGGCATGCACTTCCTGGAAAAACGCGCCGGCCGCGGCTTCATCAGGAGCGTCGCATGACCTGGGAAATCTTCCTCAAGTGGCTGCCGAGCTTCGTCGACGGCGCCTGGCTGACCCTGCAGCTGGTCGGCGTTTCGGTCGTCGCCGGGCTGATCCTCGCCCTACCGCTGGGCATCGCCCGCTCGTCCCGACATCTGGCGGTACGCGCGCTGCCCTACGGCTATATCTTCTTCTTCCGCGGCACCCCGCTGCTGGTGCAGCTGTTCCTGGTCTACTACGGCATGGCGCAGTTCGACATCGTGCGCCAGAGTGCGCTCTGGCCCTATCTGCGTGATCCGTACTGGTGCGCCATCATCACCATGACGCTGCACACCGCCGCCTACATCGCCGAGATCATCCGCGGCGCGATCCAGAACGTGCCCCCCGGCGAAGTAGAAGCCGCGCGCGCGCTGGGCATGTCGCGCAGCCAGGCGCTGCTGCACGTCATCCTGCCGCGCGCCGCGCGCATCGGCCTGCCGGCCTACAGCAACGAGGTGATCCTGATGCTCAAGGCCAGCGCCCTGGCCAGCACCATCACCCTGCTGGAACTGACCGGCATGGCGCGCAAGATCGCCGCGCGCACCTACCTGCACGAGGAAATGTTCCTCACCGCCGGCCTGATCTACCTGCTGATCGCCTTCGTCCTGATGCAGGGCTTCAAGCTGCTGGAGCGCTGGCTGCGCGTGGATGCCTGCCAGGGCCGCTGAACCGCGTGACCTGTAGGGTGGATCGCGCTTCACCGATCCACCGGGGTGGCGATCCACCGAGTGGAGCCACGGTGGATGTGAAAGGCGACATCCACCCTACGCCGGGAAGCGGATGAAATCCCGCCTTGCGACCGTTGTCAGACGAACGTCCATTCACATTACGGGATCGCCCATGTCACTCGACATCCAACGTATCGAAAAGGACCAGCTCGCCTGCTGGCGTATCCGTCGCGGCGACGACGAGCTGCTGATCGCCGAGCAGGGCGCGCAGATCCTCAGCTATCGCCAGGGCGATGCGCCGCCGATCATCTGGCTCAGCGAAGAAGCCACCTTCCAGCAGGGCCAGTCGGTGCGCGGCGGCGTGCCGGTGTGCTGGCCCTGGTTTGGCGACCTGGCGCGCAACCCGCAGGCGGTGCAGGCCAGCTACGCCGGTGAACAACCGGCGCCGTTCCATGGGTTGGTACGCGCGCTGGACTGGCAGTTGCAGGAACAGCGCAGCGAGGGCGACGCAGCCGTTCTGGTATTCCATTGCCCGCAGGCGCAGGGCAAGCTGCCGGGCTGGCCTCACGATGTGGCGCTGACGCTACAGATCCGCCTGGCCGATGGCCTGCGACTGACCCTCACCAGCCATAATCGTGGCCCCAAGCCGGTCGGCATCAGCCAGGCCCTGCATAGCTATTTCGCCGTCAGCGACATCCATCGCGTCGCCATCGAGGGCCTCGCCGACCGTCCCTATATCGACACCCTGGAGAACTGGGAGCGGCGCCAGCAGCAGGGCAACCTGCATTTCAGCGGCGAGACCGACCGCATCTACCTCGACCTGCCAGACACGCTCAGCCTCGTCGACCAGGGCTGGAACCGACGCATCCGGCTCACCAGCACCGGCTCGTCCTCGGCCGTCCTGTGGAACCCCTGGATCGCCAAGGCACAGCGCCTGTCCGGCTTCGCCGACGATGCCTGGCAGCGAATGCTCTGCATCGAAACGGCAAACGTATTGAACGACACGATCATGCTTCAACCCGGACAGCGTCATCTTATTGGCGTTGAAATCCAGACAACTGCTATCGAGTTATAGCAACTAACACGCTGTCTTTCGCGTTGTAATGGCCATTTGCCTGTAAGCGTTATCCTACATATATAGAGATCTTTTCCTTACATCTTTAGTTGGCGCCAATAAACAACTAGCGGCGGCTTCTAAATTAGTTCCCCGATCATCCGTATAATATTTGCCAATGCTATACGGATCACACTTCCTGCCTTGAACGCCCCCTCCGCCAGGTCTAGGATGCCCACCCCATAAGGCCCTGCTCAATTAGTTGCGCAACCAATGTGCGCAAGAAGTTGCACAGCCCCCTCGCAGAAGCCTGCCTTCTATATATGAACACAGGCTTCCAGAAGTTCACGGACCGAACTCGAACGTCACGGAAGACCATGCACGCCAGCGCACTCAGCAAGCATTATCTGGAACTTGCCCGAAAGCCGGTCAACGACAGCAATTTTGCCGGTGACGATATTCGCTACAGCAGCGAATTCGAACTGCTGGAAGCCGAACTGGCCAAAGCCGGAGCACTGCACCATACCACCGGCATCGACTGGCAGAAGGTTCGCGAAGGCAGCGAAATGCTGCTCGCCTCGCTGTCCAAGGACCTGCGCGCCGCCGCCTGGCTCACCTGGAGCCTCTACCAGCGCGAATCCTTCGCCGGACTGCAGGCCGGGCTGAACCTGCTGCACTACCTGTGCAGCAACCACTGGGCCGAGCTGCACCCGCGCAAGCCGCGCACCCGCGCAGCGGCCATCAACTGGTTGCTGCCACGACTGGAGCAGACCTTTTCCGAAGACGTGCCGGTGGGTGAACAGCTGGCGCTGTTTCGCAGCCTGGCCGAGCAGCTGCACGCACTGGAACAATGTCTCTCCGGCCACCTCGGCGAAGACGCCCCCCTATTGCTGCCGTTGTGCCGCCAGCTCGACGGCATGGTCAAGCGCGCCAGCCAGGGACAGCCGCAGCCGGGGCCGGTCGGCGCGGCGATCGCCCAGGTCAAGCAGGTCGCCAGCCAGGTGTTCACTCCCGGCTCGCCGATCGAGAACGACAAGGAAGCACTCAAGGCCATGCGCACCCTGCAGGAACAGGCGCGCCCGCTGAGCGCCTGGTGGCTCAGGCAGCGCGCCAGCGACCTGCGCCCGCTGCGTCTGGCGCGTACCCTGCTCTGGCTGGGCATCGACAGCCTGCCGGAGCACAACAGCGAGCAGATCACCGCGCTACGCGGCATACCGGCCGACAAGCTGGCCAGCTACCGCGAGCGCTTCGCCCAGGGCCTGTATGCCGACCTGCTGGTGGACCTGGAAAGCAGCACGGCCCGCGCGCCGTTCTGGCTGGACGGCCAACGGCTGGCCTGGGAGTGCCTGCAGGAGCTTGATGCCGAGCAGGCCATGCGCGAAATCGAGATCCAGCTGGCGCTGTTCCTGCAGCGTGTACCGCGCCTGGAGGAACTGCGCTTCCACGACGGCAGCCCGTTCGCCGACGCCGAAACCCGTGCCTGGATCAGCGGCCAGGTCATGCCCCACATACAATCCGCGCCAGCCGCCCGGCAGGAGCAGCCCAGCACCGGCGCAGGCCCCCAGGCGCCCTGGGAAGAAGCCCTGCAGCAGGCGCTACCGCTGCTGCGCAAGGACGGCCTCAAGCCCGCCGTGCAACAGCTCAAGCAAGGCCTCGCCCGCGCCCGGGGCGCCCGCGAGCGCTTCCACTGGCAGCTGACCCTCGCCCGCCTGTGCTACCAGGCGAAGAAATACGAACTGGCCAAGACCCAGCTCGAAGCACTCGACCAGCAGCTCGAGGCCAGCGGCCTGGGTAGCTGGGAACCCGATCTCGCCCTCGAGGTACTGCGCCTGCTGCACAGCTGTTGCGAGCTGCTGCCGCAGAACCATGCCGTGCGTGAAAGCAAGGATGAGATTTACCGCAGGCTGTGCCACCTCGACCTCGAAGTGGTGCTGGACTAACCGCAAAGGAGAACACCATGGCCAAAGAAGGCTCGGTTGCACCCAAGGAACGCATCAACGTCACGTTCAAGCCGGCCACCGGCAATGCCCAGGAAGAAATCGAACTGCCCCTGAAACTGATGGTGCTCGGCGATTTCACCCAACGCGCCGACGAGCGCAAGATCGAAGAGCGCAAACCCATCAGCATCGACAAGAACAGCTTCGACGAAGTACTGGCCAAACAGGAACTGAGCCTGACCTTCGGCGTGCCGAACCGCCTGCAGGACGATGCCGTCGACGACGAGCTGGCCGTGCAGCTGAACATCAATTCGATGAAGGACTTCAACCCGGCCAACCTGGTCGAGCAGGTTCCCGAGCTGAAGAAGCTGATGGAGCTGCGCGATGCGCTGGTCGCCCTCAAGGGCCCGCTGGGCAACGCACCGGCCTTCCGCAAGGCGATCGAGAGCGTACTGGCCGACGACGACTCGCGTGAGCGCGTGCTCGGCGAGCTGGGCCTCGCCGCCAAGGACAAGCTGGACGCCTGAATTCACCGACAAGGAAGCTGACCCACATGACCACTAGCGCAGCCGCCGTCGAGCACGGCACCGACCTCGCCGAAGCCGGCATCCTCGACCGCATCATCGCCGAAACCCGCCTCACCCCCGACGACGAGGCCTACGACATCGCCAAGCGCGGCGTCTCGGCCTTCATCGAAGAACTGCTCAAGCCGCATAACAAGGAAGAGCCGGTCAAGAAGGCCATGGTCGACCGCATGATCGCCGAGATCGACGCCAAGCTCAGCCGGCAGATGGACGAAATCCTCCACCACCCGCAGTTCCAGGCCCTGGAATCCTCCTGGCGCGGCCTCAAGCTGCTGGTGGATCGCACCAACTTCCGCGAGAACATCAAGCTCGAACTGCTCAACGCCTCCAAGCAGGACCTGCTGGAAGACTTCGAGGACAGCCCGGAAATCGTCCAGTCCGGCCTCTACAAGCACATCTACACCGCCGAGTACGGCCAGTTCGGCGGTCAGCCGGTGGGCGCGCTGATCGCCAACTACTTCTTCGATCCCAGCGCGCCCGACGTCAAGGCCATGCAGTACGTGGCCAGCGTCGCCAGCATGTCCCACGCGCCGTTCGTCGCCGCCGCCGGGCCGAAGTTCTTCGGTCTGGAAAGCTTCACCGGCCTGCCCGACCTCAAGGACCTCAAGGATCATTTCGAGGGCCCGCAGTTCGCCAAGTGGCAGAGCTTTCGCGAACAGGAAGACGCCCGCTACGTCGGCCTCACCGTGCCGCGCTTCCTGCTGCGCAACCCCTATGACCCGGAAGACAACCCGGTCAAGAGCTTCGTCTACAAGGAAAACGTCGCCGGCAGCCACGAGCACTACCTGTGGGGCAACACCGCCTATGCCTTCGCCAGCCGCCTGACCGACAGCTTCGCCAAGTTCCGCTGGTGCCCGAACATCATCGGCCCGCAGAGCGGCGGCGCGGTGGAGGACCTGCCGTTGCATCACTTCGAGAGCATGGGCGAGATCGAGACCAAGATTCCCACCGAGGTGCTGGTTTCCGACCGCCGCGAGTACGAGCTGGCCGAGGAAGGCTTTATCGCCCTGACCATGCGCAAGGGCAGCGACAACGCGGCGTTCTTCTCCGCCAACTCGGCGCAGAAACCGAAGTTCTTCGGCAACAGCGAGGAAGGCAAGACCGCCGAGCTGAACTACAAGCTCGGCACCCAGCTGCCCTACCTGTTCATCGTCAACCGCCTGGCGCACTACCTGAAGGTGCTGCAGCGCGAGCAGATCGGCGCCTGGAAAGAGCGCACCGATCTGGAACTGGAACTGAACAAGTGGATTCGCCAGTTCGTCGCCGACCAGGAGAACCCCAGCTCGGAAGTGCGCAGCCGCCGTCCGCTGCGGGCCGCCCAGGTCAACGTCAGCGACGTGGAAGGCGAGCCGGGCTGGTACCGCGTCAGCCTCAGCGTACGACCGCACTTCAAGTACATGGGCGCCGACTTCACCCTGTCGCTGGTCGGCAAGCTGGACAAGGAGTGACCGCTGGATGACGGAATACGGCAGCCTCTTCGAGCGTCTCGGCGGCGAAGCCGGCCGGCGCACCGGCTGGAGCCGCGAGATCGCGGCCATGGCCTCGGTGGCTGCCCATCTGTCGAAGATGCTCAGCACCCGGGCGGCAGCGTACAGACGCTGCCCGACTACGGGTTGCCCGATCTGAACGACATGCGCCTGTCGTTGCACGACTCGTTGCAACAGGCGCGTGCCGCCATCGAACGCTTCATCGAAGCCTACGAACCCCGTTTGAGCCAGGTGCGGGTGGTTTCCCTGCCCCGCGACCATGACCTGCTGCGCCTCGCCTTCGCCATCGAGGGGCTGCTGGAGGTGGACGGCATCAGGCGGCCGGTCAGCTTTTCCGCCAACCTGGACGGTAGCGGACAGGTGAAGGTTCGCTGACAGGAGAACACGGATGTCCGGAAAACCCGCCGCCCGCCTGGGCGACCCCACCGCCTGTCCCAAGACGGGCCATGGCACCAACCCCATCGCCAGCGGCTCGCCCGACGTACTGTTCGACGGCCTGCCCGCCGCGCGCCAGGGCGATGCCTCCGCCTGTGGCGGCGCCATGGCCAGCGCGGTGATTCCCAACGTGCTGATCAATGGCAAACCGGCGGCGGTGGTGGGTAGCGTGGGCAGCCATGGCAATGTCGTGATCGGCGGCTCGGGCACGGTGATCATCGGCACCTCCCATACCCCGGCGCCCTTCGTTCCGCCCGAACCGCTGAATATCGCCAGCGCCGCGCGCGCCATGCCGGCCAGCCCCACGCTGCCGCAACCGCCGACCACGCCCATGGCCCGCGCCTGGCAGGAAGAACCCGGCGATCTCGCCCCGCTGGGGCTGGAAGAAGAGAACGAAGAAGAACTGCACGAGCAGCCGCAGCAGCAGGTGCGCCAGGCCATCACCCTGCGCATCGGCGTGTTCTTCGACGGCACCGGCAACAACCTGGCCAATGCCGCCGTCACCGAGCAATGCCGCCACGACGATCTGCAACAGCTGGGCGAGCGCACCCTGCAGGAAGTCATCGACTACTGCCAGCGCCATGGTTTCAGCGACAGCAACGACGACGGCTATTTCACCGAGGCGCCCGACGGCAGCTACGGCAATGCGCCGAGCAATGTGGCGCGGTTGTATGGGTTGTATAAAGACGACGCACTCCGTCCATTGCAAGCGGGAGATACGGTCGCCTCGTTAGCTGTTTATCTGGATGGTATCGGCACCAGCAGTGGCGAAGCCGACTCGCTTTATGGCCAGATCACCGGACGGGGCAATACCGGAATACTGGCGCGGGTGCGGCAGAGCCCAGAAGAAATCGCTAAGCAACTGCACCGCTTGCTAGAAAGCAATCCCGCTCTGCAGTTCGATACCCTGGAATTCGATATCTTCGGTTTCAGCCGCGGAGCGGCGGCGGCTCGGCATTTCGCCAACGAACTGCTCAAGCCCGGCGGCGGCGTACTGGCGGGCACCCTGCAACCCGGCCAGTTCGGCCTGGTCGACGGCTTCGACTGGACCACCCATGCCCGTATCAACTTTATCGGCCTGTTCGATACCGTGGCCGCCGTGATCGACCCGTTGAACGGCGACTATGATCCGGCCGACCACCTGAACTCCGGCATCAACCTCTATCTGCCGCCCGGCTGCGCGCGCAAGGTGCTGCAACTGACCGCCCGCGACGAGAAGCGCTGGAACTTCGCCCTCAACAGGGTCGCTCCGCACCACCAGGAAATCAGCCTGCCCGGCGCGCACTCGGATATCGGCGGCGGCTACCGTCCCCTGATGCTCGAGCGACTGCTGCTGAGCCGCCCGCTCAGCTCCACCGTGCCGGCCGATACGCCTCCCGAACAGACCCATGCCTCGCGCGAGACCTGGCGACAATATCACCACTGGAAAGCCCTCGGCCTGCCCGACGAAGCGTTGAAGGAACCCAAGGTCTGGCCCAGCCGCAAACCGGTATTCCGCGAGCGTGGCTTCCAGCGTCCGCCGGAGGACGTGGTCTACGGCCTGCTGTCCATCGAACGCCGGGTGCGTGGCGAGTTGTCGCTGGTCTATCTGCGGGTGATGCGGGAGCTGGCTGTGCAATACGGCGTTCCGTTCGATTTTATCGACGAACAGGAAAGCGCAACCGCAATACCCCACGAGCTTCAGAAAATTGCCGATCAGTTGCTGGCCTATGCCCAAGGAGGCCGGTACGGTCTGGACGAAGAGGATGAGCGCCTGCTCTGGTCACGCTATATCCATCTCTCCGCCCACTGGACACCCAGCAGGGGCCTGCTGATCAGCAAACCCGCGCCCAACGTCCGCCTGTCCTACAACAACAAAGCGCAACAAGGTTATCCCGAATGAGAACTTTCCTGCTTGCCTGCGCACTGTTCCTGCTCGGCGGCTGTGTCATCAGCCAGGGCCAGCCCGGATTGCCCTATCGCGCCTGGTTCATCGGGCTTGGCGCTCCCGAACATATGGAGGTCTGGGTCGAAAGCGTGGACGTGATCGATCATCGCGGATTGGCCTACAGGGAGCTCTATAGCGGCATCGTGTCCTATACCGGCAGCTCTTCCGGCTGGCCCGATCGAGTGTCCGGAGGCAAGGGCAAGAACCTGCCCGGTATCAACCTGCCGGAAATCATCTTCGTGCGCTGGCAATCGCTGGTCGAGCCGCAGACCTACAACGTGCGCATCAATATTCCCGAATGGGTGCGCGAAAAAATGCTCGAGCAGCACTCCTCCTATTGTCAAGCGAACAAGCGGGTAATCGACGGCCTCTACCGACACGACATCACTATTGTCCTGGCCCCCGGTGGTATCGCCAAGGCCTGGGTCGGCGGCCCCTGCCTGGACTCCATCGAAATCGGCCGCTTCGAGGCGGCTATCAGCAAGGTCGGACCATACGGCGGCACATCCAACGGAACACATCGTCCTCTTTCGGAAAAAGCCAAAGCCTATATCGAGCAGCACGAGGTGCCCTATGGCTCCTGGTAGATCTTCGTTTTCAGCAGGCTAGGAGCCCCGCCGCGCCAGCGCGCCGGACACGCAACGACAAGGATGAACCGTTAACGATGTCTTTCAACCACTACTACCAGAGCGAACTCACCGCCCTGCGCCAGCTCGGCAAGCGTTTCGCCGAGCGCAGCCCGGCGCTGGCGCCGTTCCTCGGCCAGAGCGGGCGCGATCCGGACGTCGAGCGCCTGCTCGAAGGCTTCGCCTTCCTCACCGGGCGCCTGCGGCAGAAGCTCGACGACGAGTTGCCGGAGCTGACCCACTCGCTGATGCACCTGCTGTGGCCAAACTGCGTTTCTCCGACCCGGACGGCGTGGGCAGGTCCGAACCTCAGCGCAACGGCCAACTTACAGAGGGCTAGCCAATGAAGCGACCAGAAAAAAGACTTTGGCTATCGGGCCTTGTGCTATCCGTGCTATCGACCAGCCCCGCCCATGCGGAAGGTTGCATTGGCGCGGGCTGCGCTCTCGGCAGCGACAACCCCTTTATGGTGACCGCCGTTACGGCGCTGAGCCTGTACGCCATGGTGAGCTCCTTTACGATCGTCACGGACACCTCGAAAGAAAACAGCCGTCGCTATTCGCAATTGACCCGCGACGATGCGGCCTACTTCATCGCCAGCAATGGCGAGCGGCGTGGCGCCCATTTTGAAGGCGCACTCAAGGCCTATCGACTCGGTTCAGGCATGCAGGCGCCGTCCATAAGCGACATGACGTTCGCCCAACTCATCCTGATCTCCTCCACACAGGAGTGAGCCCTTAATGTTTTTCAACAACTACTACCAGAGCGAACTCATCACCCTACGCCAGTTCGGCAAACGTTTCGCCGAGCACGGTCCGGCGCGCCAGAGCGGGTGCTCCCCAGACGTCGAGCACCTGCAGGAAGGCTTCGCCTTACTCACCGGCCGACTGCGGCAGAAGCTCCCCGCCGAACTGCAAAACATTGCGGACAAATTGATGGCCTATGCCCAAGGGGGCCGGTACGGTCTGGACGAAGAGGACGAGCGCCTGCTCTGGTCACGCTATATCCATCTCTCCGCCCACTGGACACCCAGCAGGGGCCTGCTGATCAGCAAACCCGCGCCCAACGTCCGCCTGACCTACAACAACAAGCCACAACAGGGTTATCCCGAATGAGAACCTTCCTGCTTGCCTGCGCACTGTTTCTGCTCGGCGGCTGTGTCACCAGCCAGAGCCAGCCAAGGCTGCCATTCAACGCCTGGTACGTTGGATTGCTGGCGCCCAACTATATGGAAGTCTGGGTGGAAAGCGTGGACGTGATCGACCGCCGAGGACTGGCCTATGAGCAAGTGCATAGCGGTATCGTGGCAATCCAGTCCCCCTCCAACAACAGCGGCAATCCACGAGGGTGGCCAAAGCGCGTAGGCAGCGGCGCCGGCAAGAACCTGCCTGGTATCGACCTGCCGGAAATCATCTTCGTGCGCTGGCAATCGCTGGTCGAGCCGCAGACCTACAACGTGCGCATCAATATCCCTGAATGGGTGCGCGAAAAAATGCTCGAGCAGCACTCCTCCTACTGCCAGGCGGACAAACGGGTAATCGACGGCCTGTACCGACACGACATCACCATCGGCCTGGCCCCCGGCGGTATCGCCAAGGCCTGGGTCGGCGGCCCCTGCCTGGAGCCCATCGAGATCGGTCGCTTCGAGGCAGCCATCAGCAAGGTCGGACCATACGGCGGCACATCCAACGGAAAACATCGTCCTCTTTCGGGAAAAGCCAAGGCCTATATCGAGCAACACGGGGTGCCCTATGACGCTTGGTAAAGTGCCCCTAATCCGCAGAGTCCCTCTTTTCAATGGCTACGCCAACAGACAGGCCCAATCCATGCTGTTGCGAAGAAAACCAATGCCTGTAATGGCAAAGCTAATTTTTTTATCCCCTCTCGCCTTGCTCAGCGGCTGCCAGCTAATTATGTGTAGCACGATGATCAACTGCTTTGACCCACTCGGCACCCCCCTGTAAGCCCATACATTGCCCATGTTCAGGTAACAACGCCCAATTACATGGACGCGCACCTGCATACGATCGAACAAGATTTCACCTATGGACGCGAAATCAGTTATTCAAACTCAGTATTAAAAATGCGCGCCCCTGGAAAGGCAGCGGATGGATGGACACCTCCCGAACTATTGCAGAGCATGCCCGATATCCTGAAGTTCAGGGGCCTAGATGAACTACCAAACAAACTGACAGTGAAATGGACCTCGCTGGCTGAGAACAAAGCATACAGAGCATCTATCAAGCTTCATCTTGGCTCCCGCATAAATATCCATAAAAAAATAGAAACCACGTGCATACGATCCGGAAAGCCAATGCTAGGAAGGAGAAACATCATCACATTAGAAATAACTCCCGGAGGGAGAGTGAAATCCTGGCTTAGCGGAGTTTGTTTAGATGCAATAGAAATTGCAACTACACAAGGGCATTTAATTCCCCAAGAGGGAATTTATATACCTTACGACGCATTCGAGAATTACGACTCAGCCCCATGAGAAACTACATCAGGGCGAACGGGATACCTTATGAAAGCTGGCAGTAATCTTCCCAATATGTGGAATCCAAAGGCCAAAATAAAAATTCCAGAAGATTTGTAGCACGAAGTTTTACCCCGACACGGCCTCCGGCGCCTGAACGCACCGGTCACAGAACGACAGGGATGAACCGTTAACGATGTCTTTCAACCACTACTACCAGAGCGAACTCACCGCCCTGCGCCAGCTCGGCAAGCGTTTCGCCGAGCGCAGCCCGGCGCTGGCGCCGTTCCTCGGCCAGAGCGGGCGCGACCCGGACGTCGAGCGCCTGCTCGAAGGCTTCGCCTTCCTCACTGGGCGCCTGCGGCAGAAGCTCGACGACGAGTTGCCGGAGCTGACCCACTCGCTAATGCACCTGCTGTGGCCGAACTACATGCGTCCGCTGCCGGCCTTCAGCATGCTGCAGTTCGACCCGCTGAAACGCCCCGGCCCGGCGCTGACGGTGCCGCGCAGCACACCGGTGGAGTCCCGCCCCGTACAGGGCGTCACCTGCCGTTTCCGCACCACCTATGCCACCGAAGTGCTACCGCTGGCGCTGCAGGCGCTGGACTACTCGGTCAAGGGCAACGGCGCGCTGCTCAGCCTGCACCTGCAGATGAGCGCCGAAGGGCATCTCGGCGAGGTGGGGCTGCAGCGCCTGCGCCTGCACCTGGCCGGCGAGCCGTATATCAGCCAGTTGCTCTACCTCAGCCTGCTGCGCCATCTCGGCAGCATCGAAATAGTCGTGCTGGACGCCCAGGGCAAACCACTGAGCGGCCCGGACGACAAACCGCTGAAGCCGCTGCCGCTGGCCACCGCACAGCTCGAACCGGTGGCTTCGCCGAGGACGAGGCGCTGATTCCCTACCCGCTCAATACCTTCCGCGGCTACCGCTACCTGCAGGAATATTTCGTCTTCCCCGACAAGTTCCTGTTCGTCGAGCTCAAGGGCCTGGACGTCCTGCAGCGCCTGTCGCCGGAGCAGCTCAAGCAGGCCCGGGGCCTGGAGTTGCGGTTCAACATCCAGAAGGCCGGCGTGCAGCGCATCCGCCCGACGCTGGACAACGTACGGCTGTACTGCACGCCGGTGGTCAACCTGTTCCCGCACGACGCCATCCCGATCCGCCTGGACGGCAAGCAGGACCAGTACCTGCTGCTGCCGGCCGAATACGACAGCCAGCAGTGCGGGGTGTTCTCGGTGGACCGGGTGACCGGCTGGAAGCCCGGCGGCATGGGCTACGAGGACTACGTGCCGTTCGAATCCTTCGAGCACGATCCCAGCTTCGACGTGCCGGTGGCGCGGCCGCACTACAGCGTGCGCCAGCAGCCCTCGCTGCTCGGCGAAGGCCAGGACACCTGGCTGAGCTTCGGCCTGCGCGATCACGACCAGCATGAAACGCTGTCCATCGAGCTGACCTGCACCAACCAGAACCTGCCGCGCCAGCTCAAGCCCGGCGATATCTGCCTGCCCAGCGAGGACACCCCCGAATTCCTCAGTTTCCGCAACATCGACGCGGTGACCCCCAGCTATGCACCGCCGCTGCAGCGCGACTACCTGTGGAAGCTGATCAGCAACATGTCGCTGAACTACCTGTCGCTGGCCAACGTCGAGGCGCTCAAGGTGATCCTCGAGACCTACGACCTGCCGCGCTACTACGACAAGCATGCCGCGAGCGTCAGCCGGCGCCGCCTCGCCGGCCTGAAGCGCATCGGCCACGAGCGCGTCGATCGCCTGCATCGCGGGCTACCGGTGCGCGGCGTGCGCACCGAACTGACCATGGACCAGGACGGGTTCCTCGGCGAGGGCGACCTGTTCCTCTTCGCCTCGGTGCTCAACGAATTCTTCGCCCTCTACGCCAGCCTCAACTCGTATCACGAGCTGCGCGTACGTAGCGAACAGGGAGAGATCTATCAATGGACACCGCGCATGGGGCAGCAACCGCTGCTCTGAAGCCGCTCTACCACGGTATCCGCGAGTACAGCCTGTTCCAGGGCGTGCTGCTGGTGCTCGACCGGCTGCGCGAGCTGAACGGCGAGCTGAACGACGAGGCACTCTACGAGCGCCTGGAGTTCCAGGCCAACCCGAGCCTGGGCTTTCCCGGCAGCGACATCGACCGGGTGCAATTCTTCCAGGAGCACGGCGAATGGCGTGCGCGCCTGCGCATCAACCTGGTCGGCCTGTTCGGCGCCGGTTCGCCGCTGCCGGCGTTCTATGGCGAGCAGGCCCTGGGCGACAGCGAGGAAGGCAACCCGACGCGGGATTTCCTCGACCTGTTCAACGATCGCCTGCAGCGGCTGATCCTGCCGATCTGGCGCAAGTACCGCTACCGCGCGCGCTTCGCCAGCAGCGCCCACGACCCGTTCTCCGAGCAGTTGTTCGCACTTGTCGGGCTCAGCGGCGAGGCCATCCGCAGCGCGCCGGAACTGAACTGGAAGCGCCTGTTGCCCTACCTCGGCCTGCTCAGCCTGCGCGCACACTCGGCGGCGCTGATCGAATCGGTGCTGCGCTACTACTTCAAGCACGCCGAACTGAACATCGAGCAGTGCCTGGAGCGCCAGGTGGAGATCCTCGCCGAACAGCGCAATCGCCTGGGCCTGGCCAACAGCCAGCTGGGCGAAAGCCTGGTGCTCGGCGAGCGGGTGCGCGACCGCGGCGGCAAGTTCCGCATCCATATCCGCCGCCTCGACTGGACGCGCTTCCACGAATTCCTGCCCATCGGCAGCGGTTACCAGCGCTGTGCGCCCTGGTGCGCTTCACCCTGCGCGATCCGCTCGACTACGACCTGCGCCTGGAACTGCGTCCCGAGGAGATTCGCGAGCTGCGGATCGGTGCGGACAACCCCTGCCGCCTCGGCTGGACCAGCTGGCTCGGCCAGGCCCGGGCCGACGGGCTGGTCACCCTGGGCAGCAGCATGGCGAGCGCCACGGCCGCGACGGTCGCGGCGCCATCAACCGATCATTAAGGACGGAAAGATGATCAATATCGATCTACAACAGCTGGTGCAGGCACTGGATGCCGAAACCAGACGCGACCTGGAAAATGCCGCCGAGCGCTGCGTGGCGCGCGGTGGCAGCAGGATCCTCGTCGAGGACCTGCTGCTAGGCCTGCTCGAGCGCCCCGACGGCCTGCTGCAACGGGCCCTGCAGGATGCCGCGGTGGAGCCCGGCGAACTGGCCCAGGCCCTGCAGCCGCGCGGCGAATCCAGCGAATCGCGCAACCCGGTGTTCTCCGGCGAACTGGTGCAATGGCTGCAGGATGCCCTGCTGGTCGCCAATCTGGAGCTGGGCGCGAGCCAGATCGACCCGGCCGCGCTGATCCTCGCCCTGCTGCGCAACCCGCTGCGCCATGCCGGCAGCCATTACCAGCGGCTGCTCGGCCAGCTGAATGCCGAGCGCCTGCGCGAGTTCGCCCTCAGCCAACAGGCGCAGCCGAGTGCCACCCAGCCGGCCGCAGGCGAGGCGTCGAACCTGGCGCGCTTCACCCACGACTTCACCCAGCGCGCCCGCGACGGCAAGCTCGACCCGGTGCTCTGCCGCGATGCGGCGATCCGCCAGATGATCGACATCCTCGCCCGGCGCCGCAAGAACAACCCGATCGTGGTCGGCGAGGCCGGCGTCGGCAAGACCGCCATCGTCGAAGGCCTGGCCCTGCGCATCGCCGCCGGCGAAGTACCGGAGGTGCTCAAGGGCGTGCGCCTGCTGTGCCTCGACCTCGGCCTGCTGCAGGCCGGCGCCAGCGTCAAGGGCGAGTTCGAGCGCCGCCTGCAGGGGGTGATCGACGAAGTCAAAGGTTCGCCCAGGCCGATCATCCTGTTCATCGACGAGGCGCACACGCTGATCGGCGCCGGCGGCCAGGCCGGCAGCGGCGATGCGGCCAACCTGCTGAAACCCGCCCTGGCCCGTGGCGAGCTGCGCACCATCGCCGCCACCACCTGGAGCGAATACAAGAAGTACTTCGAGAAGGACCCGGCACTGGCGCGGCGCTTCCAGCCGGTGCAGCTGCACGAGCCGAGCGTCGCCGAGGCCACCACCATCCTGCGCGGGCTGGCGCCGGTCTACGAGCAGAGCCATGGCATCTACCTGCGCGACGACGCGGTGGCCGCGGCCGCCGAACTGTCGGCGCGCTATCTCGCCGGCCGCCAGTTGCCGGACAAGGCAGTGGACGTGCTGGATACCGCCTGCGCGCGGGTGCGCATCAGCCTCGCCGCCGCGCCCGAGGCGCTGGAGCGGCTGCGCGGCGAGATCGCCGAAGGCGAACGTCAGCGCGAGGCCATGCGCCGTGACCTGGACGCCGGCCTGCCGCTCGACGACGCGATCCTGGACGCCTTGGAAAACCGCCTGATGGCCGCACACACCGAACTGCAACAGCTGACCGGCCGCTGGACCGCCCAGCGCGCACTGGCCGAGCGCCTGCTGGAGTTGCGCAAGCAATGCGCCGCCGCACGTCCGACGGCGCAGCGGGAAGCACCGGGCGAAGCCAGCGCCGCGCAGCCCGACCTGGCCGCGCTGGAGGCCGAACTGCGCAGCGTGCAGGGCGAATTGGCCAGCGCCCAGGCGGAACAGCGCCTGGTCAGCCATGAGGTCTGTCCGCGCCTGGTCGCCGAGGTGATCAGCCACTGGACCGGCGTACCGCTGTCGCAACTGGCCCGCGAGCACAACGCCAAGGTCGTCACCTTCGCCGCCGACCTGCGCCAGCGCGTGCGCGGCCAGGAGCAGGCGGTCGCCGCGCTGGATCGCGCCATGCGCGCCACCGCCGCCGGGCTGAACCGCCTCGACGCACCGGTGGGGGTGTTCCTGCTGGTCGGTCCCAGCGGCGTCGGCAAGACCGAGACCGCGCTGGCGCTGGCCGACCTGCTGTATGGCGGCGAGCGCTTCCTCACCACCATCAACATGTCCGAATTCCAGGAGAAGCACAGCGTTTCCCGGCTGATCGGCGCGCCGCCGGGCTACGTCGGCTATGGCGAGGGCGGCATGCTCACCGAGGCGGTGCGCCAGAAGCCCTATTCGGTGGTGCTGCTCGACGAAGTGGAGAAGGCCGATCCGGACGTGATGAACGTCTTCTACCAGATCTTCGACAAGGGCGTGGCCAACGATGGCGAAGGACGCGAGATCGATTTTCGCAACACCCTGATCCTGATGACCTCCAACCTCGCCAGCGAGCGCATCGCCGAGCTCTGCCAGGGCGGCGACCACCCTGCGGCGGAGGATCTGGAACAGGCCATCCGCCCGGCGCTGAGTCGGCATTTCAAGCCGGCCCTGCTGGCGCGCATGCGCGTGGTGCCCTACTACCCGGTCGAGGGCGAGGTGCTGCACGAACTGGTCGCCCTCAAGCTGGCGCGCTTCGGCGAGCGCCTGCAACGTCGCCAGCTGCACTTCAGCCACTGCCCGGCGCTGGTCGCACACCTGGCCGAGCGCTGCAGCGGCAACGACAGCGGCGCACGGCTGATCGACCGCCTGATCGACCAGCACCTGCAGCCGCGCGTGGTCGATCGCCTGCTCGCGGTCATGGCCGGCGGCGAAACCCTGCAGCGCGTGCATGCCACGCTGGATGCCGACGGAGCGCTGACCTGTGAGTTCGCTTGAGGTGTCCCGGCTCGGCCCGATGGCCCAGCCGCTGCGCTACGCCGAAGCCCTGCTGCAACGCTTCGCCAGGCTGGCGCGCGCCGCCAGCGTCGAGCAGTTGCTCGGCGGGCTGGTGGAAACCGCGGCGCAGCTGAGCGATTGCCCGCTGAGCCAGCTCTATCTGCTGGATGCGACCCACACCCGCCTGACCCTCTCGGCCGAATGGCATGACGGCCAGCCGCAACCACGGGCCGCGGCGAGCCTGCCCAGCGACTATGACGGCGAGCAGCTGCTGCAGTACTGCCTGTGCCAGAACCAGACGCTCTGCTTCCTCGAACTGGACCACAGCGTGCATGCCACCGGCTTCCTGCCGGAGAGCCCGCGCCCCTGGCGCAGCCTGCTCTGCCTGCCGCTGCCGGACGAGGATGGGCACGTCGCCGGCCTGCTGCTCGCCGCCAGCACGCAGCCCCGTGACCTGCAGTCGGCC
>NZ_AZSV01000041.1:0-38809 GCF_000582595.1 Pseudomonas sp. BAY1663 | reverse complement strand
GCCTTCGCGGCGGCTTGCCTGGCGGCCTGGCTGCATGCCGCGGCGGGCGAGCGGCTCGGTGGCGAGGGCCGCGGGCTGGCGGCCAGCGATCTGATTCCGGTGATCCGCCAGTTGCTCGAGGAGCAGTCGCCATGCCTGAAGTGACGCTATACGCCGAAGACGAGGCGGCGATGCTGGACGTGGGCGCGCGCATCGCCCGGGCGACCGGCGGTCGCGGCGTGATCTACCTGCACGGCGATCTCGGCGCCGGCAAGACCACGCTGTCGCGCGGGCTGATTCGCGGCTTCGGCCATGAAGGCAAGGTCAAGAGCCCGACCTTCACCCTGGTCGAACCCTACGAGATCGGCGCGCTGCGCGTGTTCCACTTCGATCTCTATCGTCTGGTCGACCCCGAGGAACTGGAATTCCTCGGCATTCGCGACTATTTCGAAGGCGATGCGCTGTGTCTGGTGGAATGGCCGGAGCGCGGGGCCGGCATTTTGCCAAAGGCGGACATGGACATTACCATTACGCCGCATGAGGCCGGCCGTACGCTGCGCCTGTCGCCCCACACCGCGCGGGGCGAAGCCTGGTGTGCCGCCCTGACCGATGGAGAGCTATGAATAACATGGGGTTGGGTATGCGCATTCGCGCCCTGGTCGTTGGGCTGGCGTTGTCGCTCATGGCGGCGGACCTCTTCGCCGCCAGCGATGTGCAGAGCGTGCGTCTGTGGCGTGCGCCGGACAACACCCGCCTGGTGTTCGATCTGTCCGGGCCGGTCGAGCACAAGGTCTTCACCCTCACCGCGCCGGATCGCCTGGTCATCGATGTCTCGGGGGCCACGCTCAAGACCTCGCTCGACCAGTTGCCGCTGCAGAACACCCCGGTGGCCGCGCTACGCGCCGGCCAGTACGACGCCGATACGCTGCGGGTGGTGGTCGATCTCAACGCCCCGGTGTCGCCGAAGAGTTTCAGCCTGACCCCCAACCAGCAGTACGGCCATCGCCTGGTGGTCGACCTGTTCGACCAGGGCAGTGTCGTGCCTGGCGCCGCCGAACCGCCGGTCACCGCCGCTGCGGCGACGCCCGCGGCCCCGGTGTCGCCGGCATTGCCGGCGGTGAAGCTGCCGGCGGTACCCAGCAGCAAGCGCGATATCGTCATCGCCCTCGATGCCGGTCATGGCGGCGAGGACCCCGGCGCCATCGGCCCGGGCAAGGTCTACGAGAAGAACGTGGTGCTGCAGATCGCCAAGGAGCTGCAGCGCCAGATCAATGCCGAGAAGGGCTTCCGCGCCGAGCTGGTGCGCACCGGCGACTACTTCATCCCGCTGCGCAAGCGCACCGAGATCGCGCGTAAGAAGGGCGCCGACCTGTTCGTCTCGATCCATGCCGATGCGGCGCCGCGTTCGGCGGCCTATGGCGCCTCGGTGTTCGCCCTGTCGGATCGTGGCGCCACTTCGGAGACCGCACGCTGGCTGGCCGACAGCGAGAACCGTTCGGACCTGATCGGTGGCGCCGGCAACGTCAGCCTCGGTGACAAGGACCAGATGCTCGCCGGCGTGCTGCTGGACCTGTCGATGACCGCCTCGCTGTCGTCCAGCCTCAACGTCGGGCAGAAGGTGCTGAGCAACATGGGCCGCATCACCCCGCTGCACAAGCGCCGGGTCGAGCAGGCCGGCTTCATGGTGCTGAAGTCGCCGGACATCCCGTCGATCCTGGTGGAAACCGGGTTCATCTCCAATCCCTCCGAGGCGCGCAAGCTGCAGACCGCCAGCCACCAGCAGGCGCTGGCGCGCTCGATCCACAGTGGGGTGCGGCAGTTCTTCCACGAGAATCCGCCACCGGGCAGCTACGTCGCCTGGCTGCGCGATTCGGGCAAGGTCGACAGCGGCCCGCGCGAGCACGTGGTGCGTTCCGGCGAGAGCCTGGCGCTGCTCGCCCAGCGCTACCAGGTCAGTCTGGCCTCCCTGCGCAGCGCCAACAACCTGCGCAGTGACGTGATCAAGATCGGCCAGACCTTGCAGATTCCCGCCACCACACTGGCGGCGCAGCCATGAGCGAGATGCCGCGCATCCAGCTGCTGAGCCCGCGGCTGGCGAACCAGATTGCCGCCGGCGAGGTGGTCGAGCGGCCGGCCTCGGTGATCAAGGAATTGCTGGAGAACAGCCTGGACTCCGGTGCCCGGCGCATCGAGGTGGACGTCGAGCAGGGCGGCGTCAAGCTGCTGCGGGTGCGCGACGACGGCTGCGGCATCCCGCCGGACGACCTGCCGCTGGCCCTGGCGCGTCACGCCACCAGCAAGATTCGCGACCTCGAAGACCTCGAACGGGTGATGAGCCTGGGCTTTCGTGGCGAGGCGCTGGCGTCCATCAGCTCCGTTTCGCGCCTGACCCTGACCTCGCGCACCGCCGAGGCCGGCGAGGCCTGGCAGGTGGAAACCGAGGGCCGCGAGATGGAGGCGCGGGTGCAGCCGGCGGCGCATCCGGTCGGTACCTCGGTCGAGGTGCGCGACCTGTTCTTCAACACCCCGGCGCGGCGCAAGTTCCTGCGTACCGAGAAGACCGAGTTCGACCACCTGCAGGAAGTGATCAAGCGCCTGGCGCTGGCGCGCTTCGACGTCGCCTTCCACCTGCGGCACAACGGCAAGGGCGTGCTGGCGTTGCACCAGGCCGCCGACGACGCCGCGCGAGCGCGGCGGGTGGCGGCGGTGTGCGGACCGGCCTTCCTCGAACAGGCACTGCCCGTCGAGATCGAGCGCAACGGCTTGCGCTTGTGGGGCTGGGTCGGGCTGCCGACCTTCTCGCGCAGCCAGGCCGACCTGCAGTACTTCTACGTCAACGGACGCATGGTGCGCGACAAGCTGGTCGCCCACGCGGTGCGCCAGGCCTATCGCGACGTGCTGTTCAACGGTCGGCATCCGACCTTCGTGCTGTTCCTCGATGTCGATCCGGCGGTGGTGGACGTCAACGTGCACCCGACCAAGCACGAGGTGCGTTTCCGCGACAGCCGCATGGTGCACGATTTCCTCTACGGTACCCTGCACCGCGCATTGGGCGACGTGCGTCCGGAAGACCAGTTGGCGGCGCCGGCCAGCGTCGCACCGATGACCCAGGTCAGCGGATTGGCCGCCGGCGAGTTCGCCGGGCAGAACGAGATGAGCCTGTCGGCCAGCGTGCTCGAGCGGCCCCAGGGCGAGACGCCGGCCTGGCGCGGGGCAGGGGCCGGCTACCAGGCGCCGCGTCCGGCATCCGGCGGCTATACCGCCGAAACCCAGGGCGCCTATCGGGAATTCTTCTCGCCGCTGGCCGAGCCCGGCCCCGCGCCGCTGCCGGCGAGCCAGGACGACGTGCCGCCGCTGGGCTATGCGCTGGCGCAGCTCAAGGGCGTCTACATCCTCGCCGAGAATGCCCAGGGCATGGTGCTGGTGGACATGCACGCCGCCCACGAACGCATCACCTACGAGCGGCTGAAGACCGCCATGGCCAGCGAGGGGCTGCGCGGCCAGCCGCTGCTGGTGCCCGAGTCCATCGCGGTGAGCCAGCGCGAGGCCGATTGCGCCGAGGAGCACGGGCAGTGGTTCCAGAAGCTCGGCTTCGAGCTGCAGCGGCTTGGCCCGGAAACCCTGGCGATCCGCCAGATTCCCTCGCTGTTGAAACAGGCCGAGGCGACCCAGCTGGTGCGCGACGTGCTCGCCGATCTGCTGGAGTACGGCACCAGCGACCGTATCCAGGCGCACCTCAACGAACTGCTGGCGACCATGGCCTGCCACGGCGCGGTGCGCGCCAACCGGCGGCTGACGCTGCCCGAGATGAACGCCCTGCTGCGCGACATGGAACACACCGAGCGCAGCGGCCAGTGCAACCACGGCCGGCGACCTGGACGCAACTGGGCATGGACGAGCTGGACAAGCTGTTCCTGCGCGGGCGATAGGGGCAGCTTCGAGTTGTCAAAGCGTGACGGGTGCTGACCTGTTCGCAGGCTGATTCGCATGCAACCATAGGTCGGGTCACGTTGCTGGGCCATGCTGGAAGGGGGAAACGACATCCACCCTACGCAGGCTGTAGGCGCGGGCCATGCCCGCGATAGCTTCGCATGGTCGAGATCGCGAGCATGGCTCGCTCCTACAAAGATACACGGGCTTGCAGCATGCAGCTTGCAGCCCGAAACTATGCGGCCGTTCGCTGCGAGTCCGCCGATGTCCCGCCTGCCTCCCGCCATCTTCCTCATGGGCCCCACCGCCTCGGGCAAGACCGATCTTGCCCTGGAGCTGGCCCGTGTGCTGCCCTGCGAGCTGATCAGTGTCGATTCGGCGCTGGTCTATCGTGGCATGGACATCGGCACGGCCAAGCCGTCGCCCGAGGTGCTGGCGGCGTTTCCGCATCGGCTGGTGGACATCCGCGATCCGGCGCAGAGCTATTCGGCGGCCGAGTTCGCCGACGATGCGCTGGCGGCCATGGCCGAGATCACGGCGGCCGGCCGGATTCCACTGCTGGTCGGCGGGACGATGTTGTATTTCAAGGCGTTACGCGATGGGCTCGCCGACATGCCGAGCGCCGACCCGGCGCTGCGCGCCGAACTCGAGGCGCAGGCCGCCGCCGAGGGGTTGCCGGCACTGCACCGGCAGCTTGCCGAGGTCGATCCGGAATCGGCTGCGCGGATTCACCCGAACGATCCGCAGCGGCTGGTGCGTGCGCTGGAGGTTTATCGGGTCAGCGGTTTGACCATGAGCGAGCACCGCGCCCGACAAAGGTCGCAAAAAGCCGCTGCGCAGACGCCAGGCGCGGGCGTCTTGCCTTATACTGTCGCGCACCTGAGCATCGCGCCGGCGCAGCGACACATCCTGCACCAGCGCATCGAACAGCGCTTCATTCATATGGTTGAACAGGGCTTTGTCGAAGAGGTCGAAGCCTTGCGCCAGCGCGGCGATCTGCATCCCGGCATGCCATCGATGAGAGCGGTGGGCTATCGGCAGGTCTGGGAGTATCTGGACGGTTCCATGTCCAGGGACGAAATGATCCAGCGCGGCATCATCGCGACCCGACAACTGGCCAAACGGCAGTTCACCTGGTTGCGGAGCTGGGGAGAAACGCACTGGCTGGATAGCCTGGCCTGCGACAATCTGCCGCGCGCATTGAAATACCTGCAATCGCTCACCATATTGAGCTGACATCGCAAATTGACCGTCTATTCTCAACAAGTGGATCGTCGGTTGTAATTTTAAAAACTAATGAAAAGATCCTCTAAGGAGTGCGGCACATGTCAAAAGGGCATTCGCTACAAGACCCTTACCTCAACACACTGCGTAAGGAACGCGTCCCGGTTTCCATCTATCTGGTCAATGGCATCAAGCTGCAGGGTCAGATCGAATCCTTCGACCAATTCGTCATCCTCTTGAAGAACACCGTCAGCCAGATGGTCTACAAGCACGCGATCTCCACCGTCGTTCCGGGCCGCCCCGTGCGTCTGCCTACCGCGGGTGACGCCGAGCAATCCGAGTCGGGTAACGACTGAGGGGGGCTTCCTTGTTCTTCGAACGTCCCGGCGGTGGTGAGCGGGCCATTCTGGTGCACCTGGATGGCCAGGACCCCGCGGCGCGCGAGGATCCCCAGGAATTCCAGGAGCTGGCCCGCTCGGCGGGTGCCGAGGCGGTTGGCTTCGTCAACGTCGCCCGTCATCAGCCATCCGCCAAGTTCCTGATCGGCAGCGGCAAGGTCGAGGAGTTGCATGATCTCGTCAAGGAAGGCGAGGTCGAGCTGGTCATCTTCAACCACACGCTGACACCCAGCCAGGAGCGCAACCTCGAGCGCGCGCTCGAGTGTCGCGTGCTCGACCGGACCGGCCTGATCCTGGATATCTTCGCCCAGCGTGCGCGAACCCATGAAGGCAAGCTGCAGGTCGAACTGGCGCAGCTCGAGCACATGAGCACCCGGCTGGTCCGCGGCTGGACCCACCTGGAGCGGCAGAAGGGCGGTATCGGCCTGCGCGGCCCGGGGGAAACCCAGCTGGAGACCGACCGGCGCCTGCTGCGGGTGCGCATCCGCCAGATCAAGCAGCGCCTGGAAAAGGTCCGCGGCCAGCGCGAGCAGGCCCGGCGTGGCCGACGCCGCGCCGACATTCCCTCGGTTTCCCTGGTCGGCTATACCAACGCCGGCAAGTCCACGCTGTTCAATGCCTTGACCGAGTCCGAAGTCTTCGCCGCGAACCAGCTGTTCGCCACGCTCGATCCGACCCTGCGTCGACTGGAGCTCGAGGACGTCGGGGCGGTGGTGCTGGCCGATACCGTGGGTTTCATCCGGCACCTGCCGCACAAGTTGGTGGAATCCTTCCGCGCGACACTGGAGGAGTCCAGCAATGCCGACCTGTTGCTGCATGTCATCGATGCCCACGAGCCCGAGCGCGACCAGCAGATCGAGCAGGTGCTGGCGGTGCTGGGCGAGATCGGTGCCCAGGAGTTGCCGCTGCTGGAGGTCTACAACAAGGTCGATCTGATGGACGGCATCGAGCCGCAGATCCAGCGCGATGCCGATGGCAGGCCGCAGCGGGTCTGGGTTTCCGCGCGTGAGGGGCTGGGGCTCGATCTGCTGCGCCAGGCGATTGCCGAATTGCTCGGCGACGATCTGTTCGTCGGTACGCTGTGCCTGCCGCAGCGGCTCGGACGCCTGCGGGCGCAGCTCTTCGAACTCGGCGCGGTGCAGCGCGAATCCCATGACGAGGAGGGTGGCAGTCTGCTGGAGATCCGCCTGCCCCGCATCGAATTGAATCGCCTGATCAGCCGCGCAGGCTTGCCGTTGGGCGCTTTTCTCGAGCAACACACTTTGCAATAAAGCCCGCATCGGCAATTTTGCCGGGCGCTCGGGGCTTTCTGTAGCATTGGCGGGCGCGCCGTGGGCGCGCCTTTAGCTTTATTTGAATGGAGAGCGCTATGGCTTGGAATGAGCCGGGTGGCAACTCGAACAACCAGGATCCCTGGGGCAGTGGCGGCGGCGGTCGTCGTGGCGGCGACCAGAAGGGTCCGCCGGACCTCGACGAGGCGTTCCGCAAGCTGCAGGAGAGCCTGAACGGAATGTTCGGCGGCAAGAAGCGTGGTGGCGGTTTTGGCGGCGGTAGCGGCAAGCGCGGCGGTTTCGGCCTGGTCTGGATCGCCCTGGTCGTGCTGCTGGCCGTGTGGTTGTTCAACGCCATCTACATCGTCGACGAGCAGGAGCAGGCGGTGGTGCTGCGCTTCGGCAAGTATCACGAGACGGTGGGGCCGGGCCTGAACATCTATTTCCCGCCGATCGATCGCAAGTTCCAGGAGAACGTCACCCGCGAGCGCTCCTACAGCAAGCAGGGCAGATGCTCACCGAGGATGAAAACATCATCGAGGTGCCGCTCACCGTTCAGTACAAGATCAGCAACCTGCAGTCCTTCGTACTCAACGTCGACCAGCCGGAAGTCAGTCTGCAGCACGCCACCGACAGTGCCGTGCGTCACGTGGTCGGCTCCACCGCCATGGACCAGGTGCTGACCGAGGGTCGCGAAGCCATGGCTGGCGAGGTCAAGGAGCGTTTGCAGCGTTTCCTCGACAACTACGGCACCGGTATCGTCGTCACCCAGGTCAACCTGCAGAGCGCGGCGGCGCCGCGTGAGGTTCAGGAAGCCTTCGACGACGTGATCCGTGCCCGCGAGGACGAGCAGCGCGAGAAGAACCAGGCCGAATCCTACGCCAACGGGGTGATTCCCGAGGCGCGCGGCCAGGCCCAGCGCATGCTGGAAGAGGCCAGCGGCTACCGGGATGCGGTGATTTCCCGTGCCCAGGGTGAGGCCGATCGCTTCAGCAAGCTGGTCGCCGAATACCGCAAGGCACCGGATGTCACGCGCGAGCGTCTGTATCTGGAAACCATGCAGGAAGTCATGAGCAATACGAGCAAGGTCATGGTCACGGGCGAAAGCGGGCAGAACAACCTGCTCTATCTGCCGCTGGACAAGATGATCAACAGCCGTGGCGCCAGCACGCCGGCGCCGGCTGGAGTGGCATCGGGCGCGGCGGCGCAGAGTTCGCGTCTGCCGCAGGAACTGGACCCGCGTGAAGTGCGTACGAGGGAGAGCCGCTGATGAGCAATAAATCCCTGACGGCCCTGATCGTGGGTGTGGTGCTGGCGCTGGTGCTGTGGAACAGCTTCTACATCGTCTCGCAGACCGAGCGTGCCGTGATGCTGCGCTTCGGCCGGATCGTCGAGCCCGACGTGAAGCCGGGGCTGCACATGAAAATTCCGTACGTGAACAGCGTGCGCAAGTTCGATGCGCGGTTGCTGACGCTGGATACCACCACCTCCCGCTTCCTGACTCTGGAGAAGAAGGCGCTGATGGTGGACTCCTACGCCAAGTGGCGGGTCGACGATGCCGAACGCTTCTACACCGCGACCTCCGGCATGAAGCAGATTGCCGACGAGCGCCTGGCGCGCCGTCTCGAGGCGGCGCTGCGCGACCAGTTCGGTAAGCGCACCCTGCACGAGTCGGTATCCGGGCAGCGCGACGAGCTGATGGCGCAGGTCACCAACAGCCTGAACCGTGCTGCGCAGCAGGAGCTGGGCATCGAGGTGGTGGACGTGCGGGTCAAGGGCATCGACCTGCCGCGCGAAGTGAATCGCAGCGTGTTCGAGCGGATGAGCTCCGAGCGCGAGCGCGAGCGCGCGAACACCGCGCCAAGGGTAAGGAGCTGGCCGAAGGCATTCGTGCGGACGCCGATCGTCAACGCCGCGTGCTGCTCGCCGAGGCCTTCCGCGAGGCCGAGGAGATGCGCGGTGACGGCGATGCGCAGGCCGCGGCGATCTATGCCGCCGCCTATGGGCAGGATCAGGAGTTCTACGCCTTCCATCGCAGCCTGCAGGCCTACCGCGAAAGTTTCGCCAGCAAGGAAGACGTCCTGGTGCTCGATCCCAAGAGCGAGTTCTTCCGTTACCTGGAGAACAGCAAGTAGCGCGTCATGGCGCTGGCAGAGCCACCCGGCGGCGCAATGCCGCCCGCCGGGTGACCCGTCGGCAAAACATTGCTATGATCCGCCAGCCGGGAAAATCCCGGCTTTTTTGCGTCTGTGCCCCCGTGGTCGCAGACTATCCCAGGCATGCGCTGGTCATGCCGATCCCCCGAGGGGCATGGCTCGGATGCCATGGTTCGAATACGACAGCACGCGACCGGAGGCCAGCCGAGGCTGCTGCCGCGGTTTTCGTCTGGGCTTACCGGAAGAGGTGATTTCGCGAATGGCAACGGTAGACCGCTGGCTCCTGCCAGATGGCATCGAAGAGGTGCTGCCGCCGGAGGCGGCGCGTATCGAAACCGCACGACGTCGCGTGCTGGACCTGTTCCAGTGCTGGGGCTATGAGCTGGTCATCACCCCGCACGTGGAGTTTCTCGAGTCGCTGTTGACCGGTTCCGGCCAGGACCTGGACCTGCGCACATTCAAGGTGATCGATCCGCTTTCCGGCCGGCAGATGGGGCTGCGCGCCGACATCACGCCGCAGGTGGCGCGAGTCGATGCACATACCCTGCGCCGCGAAGGCCCGAGCCGCCTGTGCTACGCCGGCAGTGTGCTGCATGCCAAGCCGCAGGCGCTCTCCACCTCGCGTAGCCCCATCCAGCTCGGTGCAGAACTGTACGGTGATGCTTCTGCGTCCAGCGATCTCGAAGTCATCAGCCTGATGCTGGAGGTGCTCGAGCTGGCCGATGTGCCCGACGTGCACATGGACCTCGGTCATGTCGGTATCTATCGCGGCCTGGCCAAGGCGGCCGCACTGAGTGGCGAGGCCGAGCAGCGCCTGTTCGACGCGCTGCAGCGCAAGGCGATGGACGAGATCGCCGAATTGACCGCTGCGCTCGATCCGTCCCTGGCCGGGATGTTGCGGGCGCTGGCACGCCTGTGCGGTGGCCGGGAAGCACTCGACGAAGCCCGGGTCGCGCTGGCGGGCGCGCCCGCCGAGGTGCAGAAGGCGCTCGATACGCTGACGCTCATCGCCGAGCAGCTCGCGGCACGCTATCCGCGGTTGCCGTTGTACTTCGACCTGGGCGAGCTGCGGGGCTATCACTACCATACGGGAGTGGTGTTCGCGGTGTTCGTGCCGGGCGTGGGGCAGTCGATCGCCCAGGGCGGGCGCTACGATGATATCGGCGCCGATTTCGGCCGTGCGCGGCCGGCGACCGGCTTCTCCACCGACCTGAAAACGCTGGTCGGTCTCGGTAATGCCGATCTGACCACGCCGATTTCCGGAATCTGGGCGCCGCACGGCGATGAGCCGGGGCTGTGGAGTGCGATTCGCGAGCTGCGGCGCCAGGGTGAGCGTGTGGTGCAGGCACTGGATGGTCAGTCGCGGAGCGATGCCGCGCAGCTGGGCTGTGATCGGCAGTTGCTGTTGAGTAATGGTGTCTGGACGGTGGCTCCGCTGGCGTCCTGATGGCTGTGGCGCCGCGCTCTCGCGGCGGCGGCCAGGTTTCGATTATCGCCGGTTGTGGCCGGTATGCTTCGCCGAAGAGGACAAAGGGTTATGGGTAAGAATGTCGTGGTCCTGGGCACCCAGTGGGGTGATGAGGGCAAGGGCAAGATCGTCGATCTGCTGACCGATCAGGCGGCTGCGGTTGTGCGTTACCAGGGCGGCCACAATGCCGGTCACACCCTGGTCATCGATGGTGAGAAGACCGTGCTGCACCTGATTCCGTCCGGCATCCTGCGCGACAACGTGCAGTGCCTGATCGGCAACGGCGTGGTGGTCGCTCCCGATGCGCTGCTGCGCGAGATCACCAAGCTGGAAGAGAAGGGCGTGCCGGTGCGCGAGCGTCTGCGCATCAGCCCCTCGTGCACCCTGATCCTGCCGTACCACGTGGCGCTGGACCAGGCGCGCGAAGCGGCCCGCTCGGAAGGCAAGATCGGCACCACCGGCCGCGGCATCGGCCCGGCCTACGAAGACAAGGTCGCGCGTCGCGGCCTGCGCATCGGCGACCTGTTCAATCCCGAGCGTTTCACGGTCAAGCTGCGCGAGCTGCTGGAGTACCACAACTTCATCCTGCAGAATTTCTACAAGGTCGAGCCGGTCGACTTCCAGAAGACCCTCGACGAGGCGCTGGCCTACGCCGAGATCCTCCGGCCGATGATCACCGACGTCAGCGCGCGTCTGCACGAGCTGCGCAAGCAGGGCGCCTGCATCATGTTCGAGGGCGCCCAGGGCTCGCTGCTGGATATCGACCACGGCACCTACCCGTACGTCACCAGCTCCAGCACCACAGCCGGCGGCACCGCCACAGGCTCGGGCTTTGGCCCGCTGTACCTGGACTACATCCTTGGCATCACCAAGGCCTACACCACGCGTGTCGGCTCCGGCCCGTTCCCCACCGAGCTGTTCGACGACACCGGTGCCCGCCTGGCCGAGCGCGGCCATGAGTTCGGCTCGACCACCGGCCGCGCCCGCCGTTGCGGCTGGTTCGATGCCGTCATCCTGCGCCGGGCCATCGAGATCAACAGCATCTCGGGCATCTGCCTGACCAAGCTGGACGTGCTCGACGGCCTGGACACCATCCGCCTCTGCGTCGGCTACAAGGATCGCAGCGGCGAGGTGCTGGTCGATGCGCCGACCGATGCCGACAGCTACGACGGCCTGCAGCCGGTCTACGAGGAAATGCCGGGTTGGAACGAGTCGACCGTGGGTGCCAAGAGCCTGGACGAACTGCCGGCCAACGCGCGTGCCTACATCAAGCGCATCGAGGAACTGATCGAGGCGCCGGTGGACATCATCTCCACCGGCCCGGACCGCAACGAGACCATCGTGCTGCGCCACCCGTACGCCTGATCTAGCCTTGCCTATGCAGAGACCGCCTTCGGGCGGTCTTTTGCTGTCCGGGGTTCGGCGGGGCTTTTCTTCGGCTGGGTGGATGTCAGGACGGCAGAAACGAAAAAACCGAGCCGGAGCTCGGTTTTTTCTTGAAGAGTGGTGCCCAGGAGAAGACTCGAACTTCCACGGTGTTGCCACCGCTAGGACCTGAACCTAGTGCGTCTACCAATTCCGCCACCTGGGCACATGCGATGATCGCTCATCGACTTGCTTTGCCGTTTTGCTGATGATCATCAGCCGAAGTCGGCACTCTTCGTTCCTGCATGAGACTCGCGCATGTGTCGCGGGTTTCATTCGAATAGTGGTGCCCAGGAGAAGACTCGAACTTCCACGGTGTTGCCACCGCTAGGACCTGAACCTAGTGCGTCTACCAATTCCGCCACCTGGGCACGGGAAACGATGATGCTTGGCCGTTTCCGTGTTACAACGTCTGTCAGACATTGTGGGCGCGAACTATACGGCCGAGGTCCGACCTTGTAAACCCCTGAAGATGAAAAATAATTCGCGCGAAAGCTGCCGCCGGCGAGCGATTCGCGCTTCAATAGACAAAGGACGTTCTGTCCCTATAAATGAATGAAAGGTGACATCTCTTAATGGCCGATTGGCAATCCCTCGATCCCGAGGCCGCTCGCGAAGCGGAAAAGTACGAAAACCCCATTCCCAGCCGCGAGCTGATCCTCCAGCACCTCAGTGAGCGCGGCTCGCCCGCCGCCCGTGAGCAACTGGTCGAGGAGTTCGGGCTCGTTTCCGACGAAGACATCGAAGCGCTGCGCCGCCGCTTGCGCGCCATGGAGCGCGATGGCCAGCTGATCTATACCCGGCGCGGCACCTATGCCCCGGTGGACAAGCTGGACCTGGTCTGCGGTCGCGTCAGCGGTCACCGCGACGGTTTCGGTTTCCTGATTCCCGACGACGGCAGCGACGACCTGTTTCTCAGTCCGGCGCAGATGCGCCTGGTCTTCGATGGCGACCGCTGTCTGGCGCGGGTCGCCGGCCTCGATCGGCGTGGCCGCCGCGAGGGCGCGATCGTCGAGGTGATCAGCCGTGCCCACGAGAGCATCGTCGGGCGCTATCACATCGAAAGCGATGTCGGCTTCGTCGTCGCCGACAACCCCAAGATCCAGCAGGAAGTGCTGGTCACGCCGGGGCGTGCGCTGAATGCCAAGCCCGGTCAGTTCGTCGAGGTGAAGATCACCCACTGGCCGACCCAGCGCTTCCAGCCGCAGGGCGACATCGTCGAGGTGATCGGCAACTACATGGCGCCGGGCATGGAAATCGACGTGGCGCTGCGCAGTTTCGACATTCCCCACGTCTGGCCGCAGGCGGTATTGAAGGAAGCGGCCCGGCTCAAGCCCGAGGTGGAGGAGAAGGACAAGCTCAAGCGCGTCGACCTGCGCCACCTGCCTTCGTCACCATCGACGGCGAGGATGCGCGGGACTTCGACGACGCGGTCTATTGCGAGAAGCCCGGCGGCTGGAAGCTGCTCACCGGCGGCTTCCGCCTGTACGTCGCCATCGCCGACGTCTCGCATTACGTGAAGGTCGGTTCGGCCCTGGACCAGGAAGCCGAGGTGCGCGGCAACTCGGTGTACTTCCCCGAGCGGGTGGTGCCGATGCTGCCCGAGGAGCTGTCCAATGGCCTGTGCTCGCTGAACCCGCACGTGGATCGCTTGGCCATGGTCTGCGAGATCACCCTGAGCAAGTCGGGCAAGATGACCGACTACCAGTTCTACGAGGCGGTGATCCACTCCCATGCGCGGCTGACCTACAACAAGGTCAGTTGCATGCTCGAGCAGCCCCGCTCGGCCGAGGCCAAGCGGCTGAGCAGCGAGTACGCCGAGGTGCTGCCGCACCTCAAGCAGCTGTACGCGCTGTACAAGGTGCTGCTCAAGGCGCGGCATACCCGCGGCGCGATCGACTTCGAGACCCAGGAGACGCGCATCGTCTTCGGCGCCGGGCGCAAGATCGCCGAGATCAAGCCGACCGAGCGCAACGACGCGCACAAGCTGATCGAGGAATGCATGCTCTGCGCCAACGTCGCCACCGCGGCGTTCCTGCAGAAGCACGATATCCCCGCGCTGTACCGCGTGCACGACGGCCCGCCGCTGGAGCGCCAGGAAAAGCTGCGCGCCTTCCTCGGCGAACTGGGACTCAGCCTGCACAAGGGCAAGGAAGGGCCCACGCCAAAGGATTACCAGGCGCTGCTGGAGCGCATCCAGGGCGCCCGGACTACCACGTGATCCAGACGGTCATGCTGCGTTCGCTGAGCCAGGCCGTCTACAGTGCCGACAACCACGGCCACTTCGGCCTGAACTACGAGGCCTACGCGCACTTCACCTCGCCGATCCGGCGCTACCCGGACCTGCTGGTGCATCGCGCCATTCGCAGCGTCATCCGTTCCCGCCGCGATACCCCGCACGTGCGCCGCGAAGGCGCGGCGAGCATGCCCAAGGCGCGCATCTATCCGTACGACGAGGCGGCGCTGGAGCAACTGGGCGAGCAGTGCTCGATGACCGAGCGCCGCGCCGACGAGGCCACGCGCGACGTGGTCAACTGGCTCAAGTGCGAGTTCATGAAAGACCGCGTCGGCGAAACCTTCCCGGGCGTGATCACCGCGGTGACCGGCTTCGGCCTGTTCGTCGAGCTCACCGACATCTATGTCGAGGGCCTGGTGCACGTCACTGCGATGCCTGGCGACTACTACCACTTCGATCCGCTGCACCATCGCCTGTCCGGCGAGCGTAGCGGTCGCAGTTTCCGCCTGGGCGACAGCGTCGAGGTGCGGGTCATGCGCGTCGATCTCGACGAGCGCAAGATCGATTTCGAGCTGATCAGCGGCGGCAGCAAGGCCTCCGGCGAGGAGCGCAAGCGCGGTGGCAAGGGCGAGCGCGAGCCGGCCGGACGTGCTTCGCGGGCGACTCAGGAGCCCGGCAATGCCGATGTGCGCAAGAGTCGCGAGTTGAAGAAGGCGCTGCTGGACGAGGCCCGGAGTGCCAAGGGTGGCAAGGCTTCGGCCGGCAAGGCCAAGCGTGGCGCGGCCAAGCCCAAGTCGGGCGGCAAGCCGGCGAGCAAGCCGGCCGCCAGCGGCGCGGGCCCCAGAAAGCGTAAGGCCAAGTCATGAGCCAGTTGGAGAGGGTCTACGGCCTGCATGCCGTGGAGGCGCTGCTGCGCCATCATCCCAAGCGCGTCAAGCAGGTCTGGCTGGCCGAGGGGCGTGGCGATCCGCGGGTGCAGGTCGTGCTGGAACTGGCGGCCCAGGCGCGGGTGCGGGTCGGGCAGTGCGAGCGGCGCGAAATGGACGCCTGGGTGGAGGGCGTGCACCAGGGAGTGATCGCCGAGGTCAGCCCCAGCCAGGTCTGGGGCGAGGCAATGCTCGAGGAACTGCTCGATCGCGCCGAGGGACCGCCGTTGTTGCTGGTGCTCGATGGCGTCACCGATCCGCACAACCTCGGCGCCTGCCTGCGTACCGCCGATGCCGCCGGCGCGCTGGCGGTGATCGTGCCCAAGGACAAGTCCGCGACGCTCAATGCCACGGTGCGCAAGGTCGCCTGCGGCGCCGCCGAGGTGATTCCGCTGGTGGCGGTGACCAACCTGGCGCGCACCCTGGAAAAGCTGCAGCAGAAGGGGCTGTGGGTCGTCGGCACCGCCGGCGAGGCCGAGCAGGAGCTCTATGCGCAGGACCTTACCGGCCCGATCGTGCTGGTCATGGGCGCCGAGGGCAAGGGCATGCGGCGCCTGACCCGCGAGCATTGCGATTACCTGGTGCGCCTGCCCATGGCCGGCAGCGTCAGCAGCCTCAACGTTTCGGTCGCCACCGGCGTCTGCCTGTTCGAGGCGCTGCGCCAGCGCAAGGCCGGCGCGGCGCCGGCCTGACCTGCGCCGCGGGCGAGGCTCTGCTGGCCGGCGCTGGTGCCGGCTGAAACGGATCGGCCTTTTCGTGGTCAATCGCTGTCCAGTCCCTGGCCGCAGACAACGGCTGCGCTTGTCGGCATGAAACGCTCCGGATGCTGCCGGAGCCGCCCTGAATGTTCGTTACGTGGCGTCAGGCTCGTACCATGGAGGTTGTATGCAGCATCGCCCGTCCTTCGAAAGCCTGTTCAGGCATTCTCCCAATGCCTATGTGTTGCTCGATCCGGAGTTGGTGATCCTGGATGCCAACCCTGCCTATCTGGCGCTCACCGGGCGCCGCCTGGACGACATTCGCGGCCAGCGCTTGCACGAGGCATTCGCCGTCGATCCCAAGCATCCGGAGTCGGCCCACGTGCAGGAGCTGCTGGATTCATTCGCCCGGGTGCTCAGCGGCAAGACGGTCGACTCGCTGCCGGTCATCCGCTATTCCATCGTGCGCCAGACGCTGGGCGGGCCGGTGAGCGAGGAGCGCTACTGGAGCGCCACCCACACGCCGATCCTGGACGAGCGGGGCGAGGTCGCTGCGATCCTGCAGAACACCGCGGACATCACCGAGCTGCTGAAGGATTCGCCGCATCGCGCCGCCGACCGGCAGCCGGTGCAGCAGCTCGAGCAGGGCGTGATGTCCCGAGCACGGCTGCTGCAGGCCGAAGGCAACCAACTGCGGCGGTTGTTCGCCCAGGCGCCGGGCTTCGTCTGCTTTCTGCGTGGGCCCGAGCACGTCTTCGCCTTGGTCAATGATGCCTACCGGCGGCTGACCGGCCACCGTCAACTGCTCGGCAAGCCGGTCCGCGAAGGGCTGCCGGAGATCGAGGCGCAGGGGCTGGTCGAGCTGCTCGACCACGCTTACCGGACGGGCGAACCCTACATCGGCAAGCGGATGTCGCTCTTCCTCCAGCGCCAGCCCGGCGTCGAGCCGGAAAAGGTGATCGTGGACTTCGTCCTGCAGCCGATCACCGAGCACGATGGCGAGGTTTTCGGCATCTTCGTCCAGGGCCATGACGTGACCGAGCAGCAGCGCAATGAAGAGGAGCTGCGCGGCTACCGCGAGCACCTTGAGGAGCTGGTGCGCGAGCGGACCGAGGCACTGCAGCAGAGCGAAGTTGAGCGGCTGGCGACCGAAAAGGCGCTGCTGCAGGCGCAGAGGCTCGAGGCGGTGGGCAAGCTTACGGGCGGCATCGCCCATGACTTCAACAACATGCTGCAGATCATCGGCGGCAACCTGCAGCTGCTGCGGCGCAGCTCGGCAATGATGAAACCGCGCTGCGACGGCTGGATTCGGCGGTCAGTGGCGTGGAGAAGGGCGCGCGTCTGGCCTCGCAACTGCTGGCGTTCGCCAGCCGGCAACCCCTGCAACCGCAGCCGGTGCACCTGGGGCGATTGCTCGGGCAGATGCACGAACTGCTCGATGGAGCGCTGGGGTCGGCCGTTCAGCTCGAACTGGAGGCGGCGGACGAGCTCTGGCCGGTTTTCGTGGATGTCGGCAACCTGCAGAGCGTGGTGCTCAACCTCGCGGTCAATGCGCGTGACGCGATGGCCGATGGCGGCAAGCTGCTCATCCGGCTGGCCAACCGCACGCTGGACGAGGCTGCGCTGGCGGGGCAGGAGGTGCAGCCCGGTGACTACGTGCAGTTGAGCATCATCGATCAGGGCACTGGCATGACCGAGGACGTGCGGGCCCGTGCCTTCGAGCCGTTCTTCACCACCAAGCGCACGCGCAATGCCGCCGGGCTCGGGCTGAGCATGGTCTACGGGTTCGTCAGGCAGAGCGGCGGCTTCGTCACGCTGGAGAGTGAGCAAGAGGGCGGAACCACGGTGAAGGTCCACTTGCCGCGCAGCGCTGCGGCGGCGAATTCGACCGACGACCGGTCGGCCGGGCAGTCGGATGCGGCCGAGGAGATCAATGAGATGAGTCATGCGGCCAGTGGGCCGGCAGGCGACGCGGGGTTGAAGATCCTCTTCGTCGAGGACGATCCGACGCTGCGCATGCTGACCGGCGAGGTGATGCTCGAACTCGGCCACCAGGTGGAGCTCAGCGAAACGGCCGAGGAGGCGCTGGAATGCCTCGAGCGGCAGGCGTTCGACGTGTTGCTCACCGACGTCGGCCTGGCCGGTATGAGCGGGGTGGAACTGGTGAAGCAGGCGGGGGCGCGCCATCCGCAGCTTTCGCTGGTGATCGCCTCGGGCTATCCGGTGAATGCCGCCGAGATCGGCCTGGAGCGGCTGCGCACGATGCTCAAGCCCTACGATATTCATCAGGTGCGCGATCTGCTCGATGCGATCCAGCTCGAGCGCGCGAAGCCGGGCGGCCAGGCGCCTGGTTAAATCTTCACCAATTCGCCTTGCGCCGCTGTCGGCCCTTCTCTAGAATGGCGCCCCTTGCCCGGCTGGCAGGCGTTTGCACGCCCTTCAACCGGCAAGACAACAAGTCATTCACTCCTTGCCTGACCGCATCGTCGGCAGGCTGCAACCCGTAAGGAGCAGTTATGCGTCATTACGAAATCATCTTTCTGGTTCACCCGGACCAGAGCGAGCAGGTCGGCGGCATGGTGGAGCGTTACACCAAGCTGATCGAAGAAGACGGCGGCAAGATCCACCGCCTGGAAGACTGGGGCCGTCGTCAGCTGGCTTATGCCATCAACAACGTGCACAAGGCTCACTACGTGATGCTGAACGTCGAGTGCAGCGGCAAGGCCCTGGCCGAGCTGGAAGACAACTTCCGCTACAACGACGCCGTCATCCGCAACCTGATCATTCGTCGCGACGAAGCCGTGACCGAGCAGTCCGAAATGCTCAAGGCTGAGGAAAACCGTAGCGAGCGCCGCGAGCGTCGTGATCGCCCTGAAAACACTGACGGCTCCAACGAGAGCGACAGTGACAGCGATAGCAACGCTGACGAGTAATCCACGGATCTATTGAGGAGCCTATTTCATGGCACGTTTTTTCCGTCGTCGTAAGTTCTGCCGTTTCACCGCCGAAGGCGTGAAAGAGATCGACTACAAGGATCTCAACACCCTGAAGGCCTACATCTCCGAGACCGGCAAGATCGTTCCTAGCCGCATCACCGGAACCAAGGCCCGTTATCAGCGTCAGCTGGCCACCGCTATCAAGCGCGCCCGCTACCTGGCCCTGCTGCCCTACACCGACAGCCACGGCCGTTGATCCGGCTGGTCGACAGAAGTAAGGGATAGATCGCATGCGCGCCCTGGCCGAGTTCATCATGCGTGGCCGCATGCAGGCCATCTTCGTGGTGGCCGGTGCCGCGGCGCTGCCCATGCTGTTCTGGTTGAGCGCTGCCGCGGGCAGCCTGGTGCTGTTGCGCCGTGGTCTCAACGATGCGCTGGGCGTGTTGGTCTGGGCCATAGTGCCGGCGCTGGCCTGGTGGTATTTCGGCGATCCGCGCACGCTGCTGGTGTTGCTCGGTTCGCTGGGGCTGGCGCTGCTGTTGCGCAACCAGGCGTCGTGGTCGCGGGTGATGTTGTGCAGCGTAGGCCTCGGACTGCTGTATGTCTGGGCCCTCGGTGCGGTATTCGGCGAGCCCATCGCGGCGCTGGCCAGCGAACTGCAGAAAGTGTTGCCCGATACGCTGTCGGACGCCTATCAGCAGCTCTCGCCGGACGAGCGTGCGCGGCTGGAGGCGCTGCTGGCGCCGGTGTTGACCGGGTTGCTGGCCGCGCTGCTGCAGATCGTCACGCTGCTGAGCCTGATGCTGGGGCGTTACTGGCAGGCCGTGCTGTACAACCCGGGTGGTTTCGGCGGCGAGTTCCGTGCGCTGCGGTTCCCACCGATGCTGGCGGTCCTGCTGCTGGTGGGCATGCTGCTGGGGCCGAACCTCGGCGCGCAGCTGGCGGTGCTGACGCCGTTGTGCAGCGTACCGTTGGTGTTCGCCGGCGTCGCGCTGATGCACGGGCTGGTGGCACAGGGGCGTTTGCCGCGGTTCTGGCTGGTGGGGCTGTACGTCACGCTGGTGCTGTTCATGCAGTTGATTTATCCGCTACTGGCCGTATTGGCCATTGTCGACAGTCTGTTTGATTTTCGCGGTCGCGCTTCCGGCAAGAACGGCGCGGGACCTGCGAACGGTGAAGGTTAAAAGTTAAGAGGTAAGACTCAAATGGAAGTCATCCTGCTGGAAAAGATCGCCAACCTGGGCAACCTGGGCGACAAGGTAAACGTCAAGGCCGGTTACGGCCGTAACTACCTGCTGCCGCAAGGCAAGGCTACCGCTGCGACCCCGGCCAATATCGCCGAGTTCGAAGCCCGCCGCGCCGAGCTGGAAAAGGCCGCTGCCGAGAAGAAGGCTTCGGCCGAAACTCGCGCCGCTCAGCTGGCCGAACTGGAAGTCACCATCACCGCTACCGCGGGCGATGAGGGCAAGCTGTTCGGTTCCATCGGCACCGCCGACATCGCCGACGCCCTGACCGCCTCCGGCGTCGAAGTGGCCAAGAGCGAAGTTCGCCTGCCGAACGGCACCATCCGCCAGACCGGCGAATACGACGTGGCCGTGCACCTGCACACCGACGTCGAAGCGACCGTCAAGCTGATCGTCGTCGCCGGCTAAGCCTTCGTCTGGCACCGCTGGTGCCTGACGCGTAACATCGGGCACGCTTCCATGCGAGTGGAACGTGCCCTTTGTTTTTTCCGTTTCGAATTCCGAGTGCCATGAACGACATCAGTGTCCCCCAGCAATACGACCTGGAAACCGCCGCGCTCAAGGTGCCGCCACACTCCATCGAGGCCGAGCAGGCGGTGCTCGGCGGCCTGATGCTGGACAACAACGCCTGGGAGCGCGTGCTCGACCAGGTCTCCGATGGCGACTTCTACCGTCACGACCATCGCCTCATCTTTCGTGCCATCTTCGCCCTGGCCGAGCGCAACTCGCCGTTCGACGTGGTGACCCTGTCCGAGCAGCTGGACAAGGAAGGGCACCTGTCGCAGGTCGGCGGCCTGGCCTATCTCGGCGAGCTGGCGAAGAACACCCCCTCGGTGGCCAACATCAAGGCCTACGCGCAGATCATTCGCGAACGGGCCACGCTGCGCCAACTGATCGGCATCAGCAACGAGATCGCCGACAGCGCCTATGCCCCGCAGCCGCACCGGCGAGGAAATCCTCGACGAAGCCGAGCGATTGATCTTCCAGATTGCCGAAGCGCGGCCGAAGACCGGCGGGCCGATCGGCATCAACGATATTCTGGTCAAGGCCATCGACCGCATCGACACCTTGTTCAACCTCGGCGAGGCGATCACCGGCCTGTCCACCGGCTTCACCGACCTCGACGAGGCCACCAGTGGCCTGCAGCCGGCCGACCTGATCATCGTCGCCGGGCGTCCGTCGATGGGTAAGACCACCTTCGCCATGAACCTGGTGGAGAACGCCGTGCTGCGCACCGACAAGGCGGTGCTGGTGTTCTCCCTGGAGATGCCGTCCGAATCCATCGTCATTCGTATGCTGGCCTCGCTCGGGCGCATCGACCAGACCAAGGTGCGCGCGGGCAAGCTCGACGACGACGACTGGCCGCGGCTGACCTCGGCGGTCAACCTGCTCAACGACCGCAAGCTGTTCATCGACGACACCGCCGGCATCAGCCCCTCGGAAATGCGCGCGCGCACCCGGCGCCTGGCTCGCGAGCACGGCGAGATCGCGCTGATCATGGTCGACTACCTGCAACTGATGCAGATCCCGGGTTCCAGCGGCGACAGCCGGGTCAACGAGATTTCCGAGATTTCGCGTTCGCTCAAGGGCCTGGCCAAGGAATTCAACTGCCCGGTGATCGCCCTGTCGCAGCTCAACCGCTCGCTGGAGCAGCGCCCCAACAAGCGTCCGGTGAACTCCGACCTGCGCGAATCAGGCGCGATCGAACAGGACGCCGACATCATCATGTTCGTCTACCGCGACGAGGTGTATCACCCGGAAACCGAATACAAGGGCGTCGCCGAAATCATCATCGGCAAGCAGCGGAACGGCCCGATCGGCACCACCCGTCTGGCCTTCCTCGGCAAGTACTCGCGCTTCGAGGACCTGGCGCCGGGCAGCTACCAGTTCGATGACGAATAAGGCAGCTTGAAGCCGGAAGCTTGAAGCTGGAAGAAAAAGCCTCTATCCCTGGCGACAATGGCGTGTGCTTTTTGTAGGAGCCCGCTTGCGGGCGATGCTGCGAAATGCTGATCGCCCGCAAGGACTCGGCATCCCCCCGGGCTCCTACGGAAGGGTGTGCGGCTTTCCGCTCGACAGGGTGAACCTCGCCCTCAACGCTTTTCCAGCTTCCAGCTTCCAGCTTCCAGCTTCCAGCTTCCAGCTTCCAGCTCCTGCGCAAAGACCCCGACAGGAGTAAGATTCCGCTTCACCTCCGCTGTACAGGAACCCTTCCCATGCGTCCGCTGGTTGCCTCGGTCGATCTGGCCGCGCTGCGTCACAACTACCTTCTCGCCAAGCGCTGCGCCCCCGAGCGCAAGGCCTTCGCCGTGGTCAAGGCGAATGCTTACGGTCATGGCGCGCGCGAGGCGGTAGCAGCGTTGCGGGAGATCGCCGACGGCTTCGCCGTGGCCTGCCTGGAGGAGGCCGAGGAGGTCCGCGCCTGTGCGCCCGGTGCGCGCATCCTGCTGCTCGAAGGTTGCTTCGAGCCCGCCGAGTATCCGCGCGCGGCCGAGCTGGGCCTGGACGTCGCGGTGCAGGACCGGCGCCAGGCCGACTGGCTGCTGGCGGCCGATCTGGTGCGGCCGCTGAACGTCTGGCTCAAGCTGGATTCGGGCATGCACCGCCTCGGCTTCACGGTCGAAGGGCTGCGCGAATGCCATGCCCGGCTCGAGGGCGCGGCGGCGGTCGGCGAGCTGAACCTGATCAGCCACTTCGCCTGCGCCGACGAGCGCGGCCATCCGCTGACCGAGGTCCAGTTGGAGCGCTACGGCGAGCTGTTGGCGCTGGCGTTCGACAACTGCTCGCTGGCCAACTCCGCCGCGGTGCTGACCCTGCCGCAGGCGCACATGGCCTGGATCCGCCCCGGCATCATGCTCTACGGCGCGACGCCCTTCGCCGAACTGAGCGCCCGGGAGCTGGGGCTGAAGCCGGTGATGACCCTGACCGGCGCGTTGATCGCGATCCGTGAGCTGGAGGTTGGCGAAAGCGTCGGCTACGGCGCCAGCTGGGTGGCGCAGCGCCCGTCGCGCATCGGTACCGTCAGTTGCGGCTATGCCGACGGCTATCCGCGCACCGCGCCCTCCGGCACTTCGGTGGTGATCCATGGCCAGCGCGTGCCGCTGGCCGGGCGGGTGTCGATGGACATGCTCGCCGTCGACCTGACCGACCTGCCCCAGGCGCAGCTCGGTGACGCGGTGGAGCTATGGGGCGCGCAGATGCCGGTCGACGAACTGGCCCAGGCCTGCGGCACCATCGGCTATGAATTGCTGACCAAGGTGACCGGCCGGGTGCCGCGCCGCTACGTCGGCTGATCGGCCGCGTCCCATCGCGCGTCCTGTTGCACCCAGTTCGCCCGGCCCTGGTGCTTGGCGCGATAGAGCGCCTCGTCGGCGGCCTTGTACAGCCCTGAGAAGTGCCTGGCGTGGCGTGGATAGAAGGCCGCGCCGACGCTGACCGTGACGGTCAGCGCCATGTCGCGATAGGACACCGGGCTCGCCAGCTCGCGCAGCAGGCGCTCGGCCACCTGGCACGCATCGCCTTCGGCGTTCGGCCCGGTCACCAGCACCGCGAACTCGTCCCCGCCGAGGCGGGCCGCCATGTCGCCGGCGCGTACCAGGCCGCGCAGCCGTTGCGCCAGGGTGTGCAGCAGCAGGTCGCCGGCATCGTGGCCGTGGCGGTCGTTGATGGGCTTGAAGTGATCCAGGTCGATCAGCAGCAGGGCGATGGATTCGCCGCTGAGCTGGGCCTCGCTCAGGGCCGCCTCGACCCGTTCGATGAGATAGCGGCGGTTGGGCAGCTCGGTCAGCGGATCGTGGAAGGCGGCCTGCTTCAATTCGCGTTCCCGCTCGCTGAGTTCCCGGTTGGCCTGGGCCAGTTCCGCAGTGCGCGTCTCCACGGCCAGGCTGAGCTGCTTGGCGCTGGCCTGGACCTGTTCCAGCCGCGCGGCCTTTTCCCGGTCCGCATGCTCCAGCGCGGCGGCCTTTTCCTGCTTGAGGATCTGGATGCGATAGGCCAGTGCAAAGGAGAACAGGATGGATTCGGCGGCCACCGCCAGCGGGAAGATATGGGCATTCCACGGCGCTGGCTGGATCACGCCGGTGGCGCGCAGCAGGAGCAGGTTGACGCTGCCCAGGATCACGCCGAAGCCGAGCAGATACAGCAGTGCCGGAAAGTAGCCTTGGCGCCAGCGCCGGAACGATGCCCAGAGCGAGGCGGGGATCGCGGTGAGCGCCAGCACCACGAACACCCAGGCACCGAAGGCGCGCAGGCCGAAGATGTTGAGCAGCACCGCCGTGACATAGAGGCACAAGGCGAAGGTCAGCAGGCGATGGGCCAGGGTGCGAAACGGTGGGTCTGCAGCAGGGTCTGGGTGAAGCGGCAGGCACTGAAGCCCCAGAGCGCCGGGATGCTGATGCGGTCCAGCCAAAAAGGCACCGGCCCGTGCGGCCAGAGGTACTGGAAGCCGTGCCCGGTCATCGCCACGATCATCAGCAGTGCGCCGCTGGTGGTCATCACGTACCAGAAGTAGGCGGTGTCGCGCAGGCTGAGGAAGATGAACAGGTTGTACAGCAGCATCGCCAGGATGACGCCGTAGACCAGGCCGAGAAACAGGTTTTCCCCCACTGCCTGCTGCTGCAGGGCATCGAGCTGCCAGGCCTTGAGGGGGAACGAGTTGCCGGCCGGATCGTAGGTGCGCAGGTAGAAGGTCAGGGGCGCACGGTCGTCGAGTTCGGGCAGGCGTAGCAGCATGCGTCGGTAGGGGTGATCGCGGCCCTCGGCGAACCCGACCAGCTCGCCGGACTGCCGTTCCTGCCAGCCGCCAACGCCGTCCGGCAGGTACAGGCGAAGGTCCTTCAGGGTGACCGAGCCGACCTCCAGCCACCATTGGCGCGGCGCATCGCTCTCGCGCTGCAGGCTGACCCTGATCCACCAGGGATGCGGGCTCTGGCCGACGCTGGCCTTGCCCTGCGCCGGTTCGAAGCGCGCCTGCACCTCGGGCCGTTGCAGGTCGGTCACGTTCAGCCCGGCGCCCGGGTCCGCCAGCAGGGCGATGTTCGCGTTCAGGCTGCGGCCGCTGTCGCCGGCGGCCAGGCGTGTCGTTTCGGCGTGGGCGACAGCCAGGCCGAAACTCAGGAGCAAGAGGAAAAGGACTGCGCGCACCAGAAACTCCCGAGCCGAAGCGTTGCTTGTGACGAGCGAGTATACCGACCGCCAAGGCCACTGCACGCGCCTGTCGCCAGGATGGCGAAAGACCCTGTGCGGTGGTCGGGCTTGGTCATTTTTTGTGCTATATTCCGCGCCCGCGTTTTTGCGCCCTCATTCCCAGAGATACCCGGTGCCCGTGATGCAAGCCGCCAAGCCGCTGTTCGACTATCCCAAATACTGGGCCGAATGTTTCGGCCCGGCGCCGTTCCTGCCGATGAGCAGGGAGGAGATGGATCGGCTCGGCTGGGATTCGTGCGACATCATCGTCGTCACCGGCGACGCCTACGTCGATCATCCGTCGTTCGGCATGGCGATCATCGGCCGCCTGCTCGAGGCGCAGGGCTTTCGCGTCGGCATCATCAGCCAGCCGGACTGGCAGAGCAAAGACGATTTCATGAAGCTCGGCGAGCCGAACCTGTTCTTCGGCGTCGCCGCCGGCAACATGGACTCGATGATCAATCGCTACACCGCCGACCGCAAGGTGCGCTCCGACGACGCCTATACCGCCGGCGGGCTGGCCGGCAAGCGCCCGGATCGTGCCAGCCTGGTCTACAGCCAGCGCTGCAAGGAGGCCTACCGGCATGTGCCGGTGGTGCTCGGCGGCATCGAGGCCTCGCTGCGCCGCATCGCCCATTACGACTACTGGTCGGACAAGGTGCGCCGTTCGATCCTGATGGACGCCACCGCCGATCTGCTGCTCTACGGCAACGCCGAGCGCGCCATCGTCGAAGTGGCGCAGCGCCTGGCGCGCGGCGAGGCTATCGAGGCGATCACCGACGTGCGCGGCACCGCCTTCGTCCGCAAGGACACGCCGGCCGGCTGGTTCGAGATCGACTCCACCCGCATCGACCGCCCCGGCAAGGTCGACAAGATCGTCAATCCCTACGTCAACACCCAGGACCTGCAGGCCTGTGCCATCGAGCAGGACAAGGGTGCGCAGGACGATCCGCACGAAGCCAGGCCGATCGAGCTGCTGCCGCACCCGAAGCTTACGCGCGAGCGCACGGTGATCCGCCTGCCGTCCTTCGAGAAGGTGCGCAACGATCCCGCGCTGTACGCCCACGCCAACCGCGTGCTGCACCTGGAGACCAACCCCGGCAACGCCCGCGCGCTGGTGCAGCGCCACGACGAGCGCGAGCTGTGGCTGAATCCGCCGCCGATTCCGCTGACCACCGAGGAAATGGACTACGTGTTCGCCGCGCCTTTCCAGCGCGTGCCGCATCCTGACTACGCCGGGGCGAAGATCCCGGCCTACGAGATGATCCGCTTCTCGGTGAACATCATGCGTGGCTGCTTCGGCGGCTGCACCTTCTGCTCGATCACCGAGCACGAGGGGCGCATCATCCAGAGCCGTTCGCACGAGTCGATCCTCCACGAGATCGAGGAAATGAAAAAGGTGCGTGGCTTCACCGGCGTGGTCTCCGACCTCGGCGGGCCGACCGCCAACATGTACCGCCTGGCCTGCAAGAGCCACGACATCGAGAGGCACTGCCGCAAGCCGTCCTGCGTGTTCCCCGGCATCTGCGAGAACCTCAACACCGACCACAGCTCGCTGATCGAGCTGTACCGCAAGGCCCGCGCGCTGCCGGGGGTGAAGAAGATCCTGATCGCCTCGGGGCTGCGCTACGACCTGGCGGTGGAGTCGCCGGAATACGTCAAGGAGCTGGTCACCCATCACGTCGGCGGCTACCTGAAGATCGCCCCGGAGCACACCGAGCGCGGCCCGCTGGACAAGATGATGAAGCCGGGCATCGGCACCTACGACCGCTTCAAGCGCATGTTCGAGAAATACTCGAAGGAGGCGGGCAAGGAGCAGTACCTGATCCCGTACTTCATCGCCGCGCACCCGGGCACCACCGACGAGGACATGCTCAACCTCGCCCTGTGGCTCAAGGCCAACGGCTTCCGCGCCGACCAGGTGCAGGCCTTCTACCCCTCGCCGATGGCCACCGCCACGGCGATGTACCACAGCGGCAAGAACCCGCTGCGCAAGGTGACCTACAAGAGCGAGGGCGTCACCATCGTCAAGAGCGAAGAGCAGCGCCGCCTGCACAAGGCCTTCCTGCGCTATCACGATCCCAAGGGCTGGCCGCTGCTGCGCGAGGCGCTGATCCGCATGGGCCGCGCCGATCTGATCGGCAGCGGCAAGCATCAGCTGATCCCCGCGCACCAGCCGGCGGTGGACGGCTACCAGAGCGCGCGGCGCAAGAACTCCACCCCGGCGGGCAGCAAGAAGGCCGGGCAGGGCGGCAAGATCCTCACCCAGCACACCGGCCTGCCGCCGCGCAGCCACGACGGCAATGCCTGGGACAAGCGCGAGCAGGCCAAGGCCGCCGCCGAGGCCCGGCGCAAGGCGGCCAGTGGCGGCAAACCGGCGGGCAAGGGGCGCAAGCCGCAGCGGCCGGTGGCGCCGCGCTGAGCCGCCCTGCGGCTCCGTCCGGAGCCGCGGCTGGCCGTTCTAGAACCTGAATGCCTGGGTCGCCTGGTCCAGCTCGCTGCCCAGGCGCAGCATCCGCGCGCTCTGTTCCCGGCCTCGGCCGATGTGTTCCAGGTTGGCGTCGCCCAACTGGTGGATGCGTTCGCTGTGTCCGCGGATCTCGCCGACCGCCTCGCCCTGTTGCGCAGTGGCCCGGGCGATCTGCTCGGCCATGCGGCTGATGGTGGCGATGGTCGAGACGATCTCATCCAGGGCCTGGTCGGCACTCTGCGCCAGGTTCGCCGTGCCTTCGGCGTGGGCGACCTGGCTGCGCATGGCCTCGACCGACTGCCGGGCGGCCTGCTGCAGGCGGCCGATCAGTTGCTGGATCTCCTCGGTGGCGCCGCTGGTGCGCTGCGCCAGTGAGCGTACCTCGTCGGCCACCACGGCGAAGCCACGGCCATGGCCGCCGGCGCGGGCGGCCTCGATGGCGGCATTCAAGGCCAGCAGGTTGGTCTGCTCGGCGATGGAGCGGATCACCGTCAGCACGTTGCCGATGGTGGTGGTTTCGTCGGCCAGGCGCTCGATGGCCACGGCATTGTCCTGCACTTCGCTGACCAGCCCGTGCAGCCCGGTCAGGCTCTGGCCGATCACCTGTTGGCCCTGCTGCACGGCGCGCGCCGCCGCGCGGCTGGCTTCGGCTGCCTCGCCGGCACCATCGGCGACCTGCTGGATGGTGGCTTCCAGCTCGCCCAGCGAATCGCGGATCTGCGCGGTATCGCCGGTCTGGCGCTGGGCGCCGTCATGCAGGTCGCTGTTCATCAGGTCCAGGCTGCGGCTGCTGGCGGCGACCTGCTCGGCCTGCTGGCGCAGGGTGCCGACCAGCTGCAACAGGTAGCTGCGCAGGCGGTTGAGCGAGGTTTCGATGTCGGCGATCTCGCGAATCTTCGACTCGATGCGCGCGTCCTGGCTGAAGTCGCCTTCGGCCCAGGCCGAGAGCGCCGGCACCAACTGCCCGAGGGTGCGGGTCAATTGGCGCTGCAGGCGGTCGATGGCCAGCGCGATGAGCAGGATCAGGGCGATGATGGCGCCCTGGATCAGCCGCACCTCGGCCTGGATGCGCCCATGCTCGGCCCTGACCGCGGGCTCCAGTTCGGCCAGCGCCTGCTGCACGGCGGCGACCCGGCGCGCGCTGCTGTCGAGCAGCTCGCCACGTTGGCGGATCAACTGGCGGGTGCGCTCGAGCTCGGCCGGGTAGCGCTTGACCAGGCTGGCGAGCTCGCGCTTGAGCGCGGTGCCGCGATCCTCGCTGCTCTGCTGCCCGGTATCGTTGTCCAGCTCGAGCAGGGCGGCGAAGCTGCTGGCGGTCGACTGCTGTGCGGCCAGCACGCCGAGCAGGGGCAGGGCGTCGAGGCGCGAGGCTTCCTGCTGCAGGGCATGCAGAGCCTGCTCGACTTCGCCGGCCAGTGCGTCGCGACCGCTGCTCACCAGCTTGCCGCGCGCGTGACTCAGGCGCAGCAACTGCTGGCTGGCGGCGAACAGCGGCTGCCGATAATCCCGTGCATTCGGATGGGTGGCCTGGGCGCGGTACTCGTCGAGCTGTGACAGCGCCCCGGCCATCTCGCGCTCCGCCTGCAGCAGCAGGCCCTGCGGGTCGCCCGCCAGCTTGCCGGCGGCGAGCAGGTCGCTGGCGCTGAACTGGATCAGTTCTTCCAGGCTGGGGCGCAACCGGTCGGCGAAGCCGGCGGGCAGTTCGGCGATGTCCTGCTGCAGCTGTTCGAGCGCCTGCTGGGCCTGGCTATGGCGCAGGGCGTCGCCGCTGGCCAGGTAGTCGCGGATATTGTCCGCGGCCTGGTGCTGGAACTGCTGGGACAGGCCGAGGTAGCGCGCCATCAGCAGGTAGGGACGTTCCATGGCGCGCTCTGACCACCAGAGCGTGGCGCCGAGCGCCAGGCAGACCGCGATGAGCAGCAGGGTGTTGAGCGTGGTGAGCGACTTCAGACGCATCATCGCCTCGCAGGGCAGTGCAGGAGGCTAGGAATCTATGGCAATTTGATGTCAATCACGTGACAGCCGGGGCGTGGCTGGGGCAGCCGGAGGAGGTGAGCGGTAGGTTGGATGGGTACGCGTAGGTTGGGTTGAGCGTAGCGAAGCCCAGCGCGCGGAGTGTCGGCCGGTGCTTTGTGTGAGTTGGGCTTCGTCGCGGCGCTCCTCAACCCAACCTACCCCACAACCTACGAAAAGCATCGGGTCACTGGAACCGCTCGACGCGGTTGCGTCCGCCGTGCTTGGCGCGGTAGAGCGCCTCGTCGGCCTGCTGGGTGAGCGTCTTGACGTCGGCGTCGGCCGTCAGCTCGCTGATGCCGCAGCTGAAGGTGCAGCTCAGGTCCTGCGGCTGGGCGGGGTAGCGGATCTCGGCGAAGCGCTGGCGGATGTCGTTGAGCACCTTGCAGGCCGCTTCCGCCGGAGTGTCGGGCAGCACCACGGCGAATTCCTCGCCGCCGTAGCGGCCGATATGGTCGGTCTTGCGCAGGCGCTGCTTGAGGAACAGTGCCAGGCTCTTGATCACCCGGTCGCCCATGGGGTGCCCGTAGCTGTCGTTGACCCGCTTGAAGTGGTCGATGTCGAGCATGGCGAAGCTCAGCGGGCGGTTGTCGCGCCGTGCGCGGAAGCGGGCGTCCTCGAGCAGTTGCAGGCTGTGGGTGTGGTTGTACAGGCCGGTGAGGCTGTCGCGCACGATGCGCGCCTTGAGGCTTCTGGCGCGGGCGGCGCGGGTGCGCACGGTGGCGATCAGGTGGCTCGGCTTGATCGGCTTGGTGAGGAAGTCGTCGCCGCCTTCGCCCATGGCGTCGAGCTGCTTGTCCAGGTCGTCCTCGGCGGATAGGTAGATGATCGGCACGCTGACGTAGCGCTCGTGCTGGCGGATCACCTTGGCCAGCTCGGTGCCCAGGCATTCGGGCATGTACATGTCGAGGATGATCAGGTCCGGCTGGAACTCGGCCAGCACGCCGATGGCCTGGATCGGCTCGATCAGCATCTGGGTGACGATGCCGGCGTTGTTCAGCACCCGTTCGGTGTGCGTCGCCTGCGCGCGCGAGTCGTCGATGATCAGCACGCGGATCGGTTCGTAGTGCGCGGTGCGGGTGAATATCTCGATCTTCTCCAGCAGGCTGGAGGCGTCCAGGGTGCCGGTGAAGAACTCCAGGCCGCCGGCGCGCACGGCGGCCAGGCGGGTAGGGGTGTCGGTTTCGGCATGGCTGAAGAACAGTATCGGCAGCTTGTCCTCCAGCCCTTGCTGGATCCTCTCGGCCAGCCGCAGGCCTTCGCCGGGGCCGTTGAAGTCGACCTCCATGACGATGGCGGCCGGGTGGCGCTGGTTCATCGCGGCGCGAAAGGCGCTGTCGCTGGCGAAGGCCTGCGCCGCCATGCTGAAGAAATCCAGCTGGCGCACCAGGTGTTCGGCGCGCTCGGGGTCCTGCAGGGCGATGTAGACCGGCTTGCCCAGCGGCAGCAGGATGGACTGGCTCTGCGGATCGCTGTGGCGCAGGCCGGTGCGGGCGAGGCGGTAGATCAGCTGGCTGAGATTCGAGATGGTGTCGCTGGATAGGCGCCCGCGGTTGTCCTGGATGTCGCCCAGGCAGTCCTCGATACCCTGCGCCAGCTCGCTGTGCTCGGTCTGCTCGAAACGTTCGGCGAAGCGTCGCAGGCGCAGCGTGGCTTCGCTCAGGGCGGCGTGGTAGCTGTCGTTCCATTCGCTGCGCTGCAGCTGTTGCCAGACTTCCAGTACTTCGCGCGCCTGGTGGATCACCCGCTGGGCGAAGTACTGCTTGAGTTCTTCCTGTTCCGACATCGTGGCCTTCCCGGTACGCCAGGTTTCCGTCCGGGCGTTTTGCTGGCCTCATGCTATCACCGCGCGCCGGGTTTGGAAGGCGCGCGGCCGGTAGTGGTTCTCAATTTGGCGCTGAGTCTGCCGGGGAGCTGCGTTATAGTGAAAACCCTGCGCCGCAACGTCCTTGGCGTCATGCGGTCGAACCCCTGAATTCGCGAGAAGGACACATCACCCATGCTGGACTGGAAGAACCGCTTCGCCCGTCTCGGCCGCTCGGGCGGCGCCTCGGGAGCGGCCGACCGCCGGGCTGGCAGCCCGCTCCTGCCGATTCTTGCCGGTCTGCTCGGATTGTATCTGCTGATCATGCTGTTGCTCGGCTGGTACTGGAGCCGCGAGCCGGACCTGTTCCCCGTCCAGCAGAATGCCCGCCAGGCGGCCGAGGCCTCGCAGCGGCAGTTGGTCAGCGGCTATACCACCGTGGAAACCCTCAAACGCGTCGCCAGCACCCTGCTGGACAAGCCCGGCGGCTATCTGAGCAACGACATCGCGCCCCCCGGCCTGTGGCTGGACAACATGCCCAGTTGGGAATACGGGGTGCTGGTGCAGGTCCGCGATCTCAGCCGCGCCTTGCGCAAGGACTTCGCTCGTTCGCAATCGCAGTCCACCGAGGATCCGGACCTGGCCAAGGGCGAGCCGCTGTTCAACTTCGACAACCGCAGCTGGACGCTGCCGGCATCCGAGTCCGAGTACCGCAACGGCATCCGTGCGCTGGATCGCTATCTGGCGCGGCTCAGCGATCCGGAGCCGAAGGCGCTGTTCTATACGCGGGCCGACAACCTGAACAGCTGGCTCGGCGATGCCGCGACCCGGCTGGGTTCGCTGTCGCAGCGCTTGTCCGCCAGCGTCGGCCGGGTGCGCCTGGATGCCGATATCGCTCCCGAGCAGGAACGGGCGGGCATCGTCCCGCAGGTCAAGGAGCAGGTGGTGGAGACGCCCTGGCTGCAGATCGACAACGTGTTCTTCGAGGCCCGCGGGCAGGCCTGGGCGCTGTCGCACCTGCTGCGGGCCATCGAGGTGGATTTCGCCGACGTGCTGGCGAAGAAGAATGCCACCATCAGTGTCCGGCAGATCATTCGTGAGCTGGAGGCCGCGCAGGAGCCGCTGTGGAGTCCGATGGTGCTCAACGGCAGCGGCTACGGCGTGTTGGCCAACCACTCGCTGGTGATGGCCAACTACATCTCCCGCGCCAACGCGGCAATCATCGATCTGCGCAATCTGTTGTCGCAGGGATAGAAGCAGCTTGAAGCTTGAAGCTTGAAGCTGGAAGCTGGAAGCTGGAAGCCTGAAGTAAAAGCGGGCAGGTACTTGACGAGACTTTGGGGTCAGCCAGCGCTGATTTCCAGCTTCCAGCTGTAGACCGGGTCACGCTTCATCGACCCGGCGAGTGGGCAATGGTGGATGTGAAAAACGACATCCACCCTACGCTGGCTTGCAGCTCAATCCAATCCCAGCTTCTTCAACCGATAGCGCATCGAGCGGAACGTCAGGCCGAGGCGCTGGGCGGCCGCGGTGCGGTTCCAGCGGGTTTCCTCCAGCGCCTGCATGATCAGCTTGCGCTCGATCTCCTCCAGGTGATCTTCGAGGTTGTCGATCTGCGCCAGGCTGGTGTCGCCGTTCTCCGGTAGGCCCGGGCTGTCCGCCAGGCGCAGGTCGCCGGCCTTGATCTCGTCGCCTTCGCAGAGGGTGTAGGCGCGCTCGAGCATGTTCTCCAGCTCGCGCACGTTGCCGGGGAAGCGGTAGCTCTCCAGCTTGGCGAGGGCGTCCGGATGCAGGCGCGCACTGCTGTCGCCGCATTCTTGCGCCAGGCGGCGGAGCATGGCGTTGGCCAGCAGGCCGATGTCCTCGCGGCGCTCGCGTAGCGGTGGCACGCGCAGCTCGATGACGTTCAGGCGGTAGTAGAGGTCCTGGCGGAAGCGCCCGGCGACGACCTCGGCGGCGAGATCCTTGTGGGTGGCGCAGAGGATGCGCACGTCGACCAGCACCTCCTGGGCGCCGCCGACCGCGCGCACGGCCTTCTCCTGGATGGCGCGCAGCAGCTTGACCTGCATCGGCAGCGGCAGGTCGGCCACCTCGTCGAGGAACAGGGTGCCGCCATTGGCGACCTGGAACAGCCCCGGCTTGTCCTCGATGGCGCCGCTGAAGCTGCCCTTCTTGTGGCCGAAGAATTCGCTCTCCATCAGTTCCGACGGGATCGCGCCGCAGTTGACCGGTACGAACGACCGCTCGCTGCGCGGACCCTGTTCATGGATCAGCCGGGCCACCAGCTCCTTGCCGCTGCCGGACTCGCCGCTGATGTAGACCGGCGCCTGGCTGCGGGCGAGCTTGCCGATCTGCTTGCGCAGGGTCTTCATCGGCGGCGAGGCGCCCAGCAGGCGGCTGTCCACCGGCGGCTCCTCGGCGGCGGGCGCACGCAGGCGCAGGGCGGTGCCGACCAGCTCGCGCAGGCGGTTGAGGTCGACCGGCTTGGTGAGGAAATCGAAGGCGCCGGCCTTGAGCGCGCCGATGGCGGTATCCAGGCTGCCGTAGGCGGTGATCATCGCCACCGGCAGTTGCGGGTGCTGCTGCTGGATGTGTTGCACCAGCTCCAGGCCGCTGCCGTCAGGCAGGCGCATGTCGGTCAGGCACAGGTCGTAGTGCTCGCGCGCCAGCCATTCGCGGGCTTCCTTGAGGTTGCGTGCGCTGCGGGTGTCGAGCTTCATGCGGCCGAGGGTGATCTCCAGCAGTTCGCGGATATCCGGCTCGTCGTCGATGATCAGTGCTTTCTGGCGCGCGGTCATGGTCCTGCTCTTGATTGGTGAAGCGACAGTCACCCGCTGCTCGGGCTGCCGACCATGTTAACTCCGCAGCGGCTGGTGCGCCTATCGCATTGGTCGATGTGTGATGCGCTGCCGCGACCCCGGGCTGTTGCCATTTCATGCTCGGGCGCGCCGGGCCCTTCGGGTTGCGCGGCTCGCGGCGAAACGGCAACAGCCCCTAGCCCAGCTTGCGTGGGTGGGCGAAGACGATGCGGAAGCAACTGCCGCCTTCGCCGCGCTCGCGATAGTCGAGGCGGGCCTGGTTGCTTTCGCACAGCTCGCGGGAAATGTACAGGCCCAGCCCGGTGCCCTTGCTCTCGGTGGTGAAGAACGGCTCGAACAGGTTCGGCAGCTGTTCGGCGGCGATGCCCGGGCCGTTGTCGAGTACTTCCACCACCGGCAGGTCGCTGCTCTCGTCGCGAAACAGGCGCAACCAGACCTGCGCCTCGTCGTGCTGCTGGCCGCTGTAGCGTAGGCCGTTCTGCACAAGATTGGTGAGCACCTGGGTCAGCTGGTTCGGGTCCATGCGGGTCTGCAGCGAGCTGCCGACGGTTTCCAGGTGCACGTGCTGCCGCGGGCCGAGCCCTTGGCGGAATTCGCTGGCGAAGCGGTGCAGCCAGTATTTGAGGTCCAGCAGCTGCGGCTCGGCCTGGCGCCGGCGCGACAGCTGCAGGATGTTTTCGATCACCAGGTTCATCCGTCGCGAGTGGTCCTGGATGATCGTCGCCAGGCGCCGGTCCGGCGCGTCGAGCGCTTCGGATTCCTGCAGCAGCTGGGCGGCGTGGCTGATGGCGCCGAGCGGGTTGCGGATCTCGTGGGCGATGCTGGCGGTGAGCCGGCCGAGGGAGGCGAGCTTGAGCTGCTGGGCCTTCTGGGCGATCTGCGAGATGTCTTCGAGAAAGACCAGGGTGTCGAGCTTGTCGCCATGCTGCAGCGCGGCGAAGCTGGGTTGCAGGGTCGGGCCATCGGACGTGGCCTTGAGGTTCTGTGGGCGCAGGGTCGGATTGTCGCGCCACTGCTGCAGGGCCTTGAGCAGTTCCGGGCAGCGCGGAGCGAGCCGCTCGCCGGCCAGCTCGGGCTGGCCGAGCAGTTGCAGGGCGCCTTGATTGGCCAGCAGCACGCGCTGGCGTGGATCCAGCACCAGGATGCCGGTGCGCATGCGCTGCAGGATCAGCGCGTTGAGCGCCTCGAGGTTGGCGACGTCCTCGGCGCGCTGGCGCGCCAGGCTTTCGCTCGCCTGCAGGCGCCGGGTCAGGCCTTGCACCAGCAATGCGGCGGCGAAGCAGAGCGTGCCCAGCGCGCCGGCCTGGACATACTGGTTGCTCGCCGCGGGACGGCTGATGCTGAGGTAGAAGGTCAGGTAGATCAGGCCGATTGCAGCCACCGCGGCGATGAATAGGCCGGTGCGCCCGCGCAGGAGGATATTGGCGATGGCGACCGCGACGATCAGCAGGTTGCCGATGCCGCTGGGCGTGCCGCCGCCGAAATAGAACAGCCCCGACAGCAGGATCACGTCCATCAGCGCCAGGCCGAGCACGGGCAGGTCGCGCCGCGGGTTCTGCACCAGCACGGCGACGACGATGTTGAGGATCAGGTAAAGCCAGGCACCGTACTGGAACAGCTGCGGATTGCTCATCTGCAGCAGGTCGCTGTGCAGGTCGCTGCTGATCAGCAGGACCAGCGCCAGGCCGATGGTCAGGCGATAGAGATGGTACAGGCGGAGGATGCGTTGCCCCTGCTCGCCCAGGAAGCTCAGGTTCTCAGTGCCCACCAGGCTCGCTGCCCTGCTCGAGATGAGCGCGGCTGCAATACCACTGCTCGCCGGCCTGCAACGCCTGATCGCGGGGCACATGGACGCCGCAGCGGGCGCAGCGGACCATGGGCAGGGTGGTCTGTTGCCGCCTGGGTGCGGCGCTCTTGCGCGACAGGCGCCGCCAGAGCCAGACGGCCGCGGCGATCAGGGCGATCCAGAACAGCAGGCGAAACAGACCCATAACGTTTTCTTCCTGATTCAAAGCGTGGCGTCCGGATTGCCAGGACGCCGTTCGGCTCTGGCCGGCGCCGGAGGTTCGTCACCCTGTTTGCTTGGGCCTGCGTCTCAGTCGAACAGGCCGAAGGTCAGGCGGCTCCACCAGGAGCGCTTCTCGCCCTGTTGCTCCGCTTCCTTGAGTACCGGGCGCAGCTCCTCGGGCAGGTCCTGGGCGGCGCTTTCATACTGGCGCAATACGTCGCGGTTGGCGCGCGAAGTGTCCGGCGGCGGTGCTTCGCCTTCGATCAGGCCCAGGGTGGCCTTGCTCAGCCAGCTGCGGGTGTCTTCCTCGCGCTCGCGGGGGGTGAACTTCCCGTCTTCCAGCGTCGCGTGATCCGGGTAGTTGAGCTGCAGGGTCTGCAGGCTGCTGTCGGCGAGGTCGTCGAGGCCCAGGCGCTGATAGGCCTCGGTCATCACCGCCAGGCCGTCGGCCACTGCCGGTGTGCCCTGGAAGTTTTCCACCACGTAGCGGCCGCGGTTGGCGGCGGCGACGTAGGCCTGGCGCTTGAGGTAGTAGTGCGCCACGTGGATCTCGTTGGCCGCCAGCAGGTTGCGCAGGTAGACCATGCGCGCCTTGGCATCCGGCGCGTAGCGGCTGTTGGGATAACGGCTGGTGAGCTGGGCGAATTCGTTGAACGAGTCGCGGGCGGCCCCAGGGTCGCGCTTGGTCATGTCCAGCGGCAGGAAGCGGGCAAGCAGGCCGCGGTCCTGGTCGAAGGAGGCCAGGCCCTTGAGGTAGTAGGCGTAGTCGACGTTCGGGTGCTGCGGATGCAGGCGGATGAAACGCTCGGCCGCCGAGCGGGCCGCTTCCGGCTCGAGGTTGCGGTAGTAGGCGTAGATCAGTTCCAGCTGGGCCTGCTCGGCGAAGCGGCCGAACGGGTAGCGCGATTCCAGGGCCTTGAGCTTCTCGATGGCGCTGGTATAGCTCTTGTTGTCCAGGTCGGCCTGTGCTTGCTGGTACAGCTCGGCCTCGCCCAGGTTCTCGCTGACCGGCTCCTTGGACGAGCAGGCGGCGGTAAGGGCGAGGATGGCGATCAGCAGCAGGTGTTTCACTTGCATGGCGGCTTGCGTCCCTGTGACGGCTGGCTGTCTCGCGCGGAGCCGTCCTGTTATGATGAGCGCCCCGGTGCGCCGGGACAAAGACGCGGTATTTAAACACAAGCGTGTAGCCGAAACCAAAGGCCGCTCCAACGCCTGCGGTCCCGGGTTGCGTCCAGTGCCGCCGGACGCTGCCCACCTCTCTCAGACGAACTTATCTTCCCGTATGTCCACGACTTCCAAGCAGGCCATCCAACTTCGCGCCGAGGTGCCGTTCGAGCTCGGCGGGCAACGTCTCGACCAGGTCGCGGCGCAGCTCTTTTCCGAGCACTCGCGCTCGCGCCTCGCGGCCTGGATCAAGGAGGGTCTGCTGACCGTGGATGGCGCCGTGCTGCGCCCGCGCGATACCGTGCATGCCGGCGCGCTGCTCGAGCTGTGTGCCGAGCAGCAGGCGCAAGGGGAATGGCTGGCGCAGGAGATCCCGCTGGACATCGTCTACGAGGACGAGCACATCCTGGTGATCGACAAGCCGGCCGGGCTGGTCGTGCATCCGGCCGCCGGGCATGCCGACGGCACCCTGCTCAATGCGTTGCTGCACCACGTGCCCGATCTGCTCAACGTGCCGCGCGCCGGCATCGTGCACCGCCTGGACAAAGACACCACCGCTGATGGTGGTGGCCAAGACGCTGCAGGCGCAGACCCGTCTGGTCGAGCAGCTGCAGGCGCGCAGCGTCAGCCGCATCTACGAGGCCATCGTCATCGGCGTGGTCATCACCGGCGGTACCGTCGACGCGCCGATCGGCCGCCACGGCCAGCAGCGCCAGCGCATGGCGGTGGTGGAGGGCGGCAAGCCGGCGGTCAGCCATTACCGCGTGCTGGAGCGCTTCCGCTCGCACACCCATGTGCGGGTCAAGCTGGAAACCGGCCGTACCCATCAGATCCGCGTGCACATGAGCCATATCGGCTACCCGCTGGTGGGCGATCCGCTCTACAGCGGGCGCTTCCGTATTCCACCGGCGGCCAACCCGACGCTGGTGCAGTCGCTGCGTGAGTTCCCGCGGCAGGCGCTGCATGCGCGCTTCCTCGAACTGGATCACCCGGCCACCGGCGAGCGGATGAAGTGGGAATCGCCCTTGCCGGACGATTTCGTCTGGTTGCTGACCCTGCTGCAACAGGACCGCGAGGCCTTCGTCGGGTGAGTGCCTGGGCCGCCGACTGGCTGGTGCCCGACTGGCCGGCACCGGCCGAGGTTCGCGCCTGCGTGACGACACGCAGCGGCGGCGTCAGCGTCGCGCCGTTCGACAGTTTCAACCTGGGCGATCACGTCGGTGATGATCCAGCCGCGGTCGCCTGGAATCGCCGGTACCTGCAGCAGGCACTCGACTGCCGCCCGGCGTGGCTGTCGCAGGTGCATTCGAGCGTGGCGATCGAGGCCGAGCCGGGCACCTGCGCGCAGGCCGATGCCAGCTGGAGCGACCGACCCGGCGAGGCCTGCGTGGCGCTCACCGCCGATTGCCTGCCGGTGCTGTTCTGCGATCGCGCCGGCACCCGGGTGGCAGCGGCC
>NZ_AZSV01000040.1:0-39318 GCF_000582595.1 Pseudomonas sp. BAY1663 | reverse complement strand
GGTCATCGCCCCGGTCCGGCGCTGGTGGACCCTGGCGCTGGCCGGGGCGGCCGCGCTGGCGGCCGAGCTCGTGCATTTCAGTGGCCAGGAGGGTAGCTGGCCGGTCTTCGTCCTGGCGCTGCTGGCCATCGGCCTGTGCGGGCTGGGGACCTACCGCAAGGGCTGGATCGCCCTGAAGAACCGCAACCTCAACATCAACGCGCTGATGAGCATCGCGGTGACCGGCGCGCTGCTGATCGGCCAGTGGCCGGAAGCGGCCATGGTCATGGTGCTGTTCACCGTCGCCGAGCTGATCGAGGCCAGATCGCTGGACCGCGCGCGCGACGCCATCCGCGGCTTGATGACACTGGCCCCGGAGCAGGCCAGCGTGCAGCAGACCGATGGCAGCTGGATCGTCTTGCCGCTGGCCGAGGTGCCGCTGGGGGCGCGGGTGCGGGTGCGCCCCGGCGAGCGCATCGGCCTGGATGGCGAGGTGCTCGCCGGCCGCTCGACGGTCGACCAGGCGCCGATCACCGGCGAGAGCCTGCCGCTGGACAAGGGCCCGGGCGACCCGCTGTTCGCCGGCACCCTCAACGGCGCCGGCGAACTGGAGTACCGCGCCACCGCGCTGGCCGGCGACACCACCCTGGCGCGCATCATCCATGCGGTGGAGCAGGCCCAGGCGTCGCGGGCGCCGACCCAGCGCTTCGTCGACCGCTTCGCGCAGGTCTATACCCCGGCGGTGGTGCTCTTCGCTCTGGCCGTCGCCGTGCTGCCGCCGCTGCTGATGGATGGCGCCTGGTTCGACTGGATCTACCGCGCCTGGTGCTGCTGGTGGTGGCTTGCCCCTGTGCGCTGGTGATCTCGACCCCGGTGACCATCGTCAGCGGTCTGGCGACGGCGGCGCGCAAGGGCATCCTGGTCAAGGGCGGGGTCTACCTGGAAAGCGGCCGGCATCTGGCCCGCCTGGCGCTGGACAAGACCGGTACCGTCACCCACGGCCGGCCGCGGCAGACCGATCATCAGGCGCTGGTGGCGGATGTGGATGGTAGCTTCCGGGCCGTGGCCGCCAGCCTGGCGGCGCGCTCCGACCATCCGGTGTCCCAGGCACTGGCCCACCGGGCGCGGGAGGAGGGCATCGAGCCGCTGGCGGTCGAGGACCTGCAGGCCCTGGCCGGGCGCGGCGTGCGTGGCCGGGTGGCGGGGCAGGATTACCAGCTCGGCAATCACCGCCTGGTGGAGGAGCTGGGCCTGTGCAGCGCCGGGCTGGAGGCGCGCCTGGATGCCCTGGAGCGCCAGGGCAAGAGCGTGGTGGTGCTGTGCGATTCGGTGCGCCCGCTGGCGCTGTTCGCCGTGGCCGACACGGTGAAGCAGAGCAGCCGTGCGGCCATCGCCGAACTGCACGAACTGGGAATCAAGACCGCCATGCTCAGCGGCGACAACCCGCACACGGTACAGGCCATCGCGGCCCAGGTGGGCATCGACGAAGCCTTCGGCAACCTGCTGCCGGCCGACAAGCTCGACGCCATCGCGCGCCTGCAGGCCGAGGGACGCCCGGTGGGCATGGTCGGCGACGGCATCAACGATGCGCCGGCCCTGGCCAGGGCCGAGATCGGCTTCGCCATGGGCGCCGCCGGCACCGATACCGCCATCGAAACCGCCGACGTGGCGCTGCTGGACGACGACCTGCGCAAGATCCCCGCCTTCGTCCGCCTGTCGCGCGCCACCGTCGCCATCCTGCGGCAGAACATCGCCCTGGCCCTGGTGATCAAGGCACTGTTCCTGGGCTTCGCCCTGGCTGGCCAGGCGACCATGTGGATGGCGGTATTCGCCGACATGGGCGTCAGCCTGCTGGTGGTGTTCAACGGCCTGCGCCTGCTGCGGGCCTGAGCGGCAAGGCATGTCTCAGCTGCATGTTGTTGCTCGACGTATGAAGCGGTCCTGGATGTCCGTAGGAGGTGCCTCCGCGTCTTTGTCGCGGCACTGTCGCGCGGGGGCAGGGGCCTGTAGGAGCGCGCCATGCGCGCGAACCCGGCCCTGCGAAAGCATCGAGTGCTCCGTTCCGGCTTTGCCCGGGTGTGGTGCGAACCCCGTTCGGCGGGTTGCAACCCGCCCTACGCCTGCACGCTGGGCTTTGAAATCTTCTTCATAAAAAACAATGCGTTATTTTATGTTTGATGAGAGTGGGCGGGGACGCCGAGTCCATGCCCGCGAATAGCTGCACGCAAAAAGCCTCGCGGGCATGGCCCGCTCCTACGGGGATGCGTCCATCCGCAGTGGAGAGCTCAGATATAGCCTTTATAAGCAAGTGACTCAGTCGGTCGCGTCGAAGCGCCTGGCCAGCCCGGCGATCAGTTCGCGTTCGCTGCGGATGAAACCGAGGAACGCCTGGGCCACCGGCGACAGGCGGCGACCGCGGAGGTTGACCGCGCACCAGCTGCGAAACAGCGGCAGCTCCGCCACCGGCAGTTCGCGCAGCAGGCCCTGGGCCAGTTCCTGGTACACCGCGTGGCGCGGCAGCAGGGCCAGGCCGAGGCCGGCGATCACCGCCTCGCGTTGGGCATCCAACGAGCCGATCTCCAGGGTCTGGGCGAAATGCGCGCGCTTCTGGTGGCAGTATTCCTCGCAGGCCTTGCGCGTGCCGGAGCCGCTTTCGCGCACCAGCAGCGGGTAGGCGGTGAGGTCCTGCAGTTGCAGCTCGCCGCGCGCGCACAGTGGATGTTCCGGCGGCGCTACCGCGACGATGGGGTTGTTGAGAAAGGGCAGGAAGTCCAGCGGCATGTCCGCGGGCACCTGGCTCATGATCAGCAGATCGTCGCGGCTGAGGTTCAGGCGGCGCACCGCCTGGGCATGGTTGACCACCACCAGCTGCAGGCTGACCTCCGGGTGCAGGCGCCTGAACGCGGCGAACAGGTGCGGCGTGATGTACTTGGCGCTGGATTCCACCGCCAGGTTCAGTTGCCCCTGCAGCGAGCCCTGCAGGTCGGACAGCTGCATGTCGAGGCTGTCCAGGCGGCCGAAGATATCGGTGCTGGCACGCTGCAGCGCTTCGGCGGCGTCGGTGAGGTAGAGCTTCTTGCCGACATATTCGAACAGCGGCTGGCCGACCAGCTCTTCCAGCTGGCGGATCTGCAGGCTCACCGCCGGCTGGGTCAGCGCCATTTCTTCCGCGGCGCGGCTGTAGGAGCGGCTCTCGCAAACCGCACGAAACACCTGCAACTGGCGCAATGTCATGCGCATCAGCGATTTTCGCATCCTGTTCTCCGCTATTCATCGAAGGATGGCTGTATCGGCTCATGCCCGACGTAACCTTGACCATCCGGCCAAGATTACGCCAAATAGCCGTTATCTATAAGTTTTTACTTATTCTAAAGCAAACAATTATTCATTTTCAGTAATCGCCCCAGCGGGCGTAGGGTGAAAAAACTCGCTGCCATAGGCGAGTGATCATCGGCCCGGCATCGGGTCGCCTGCTCAACGATCCGAGGGAAGACAGCGTGATCAAGAAGCTGCTGATCGCCAACCGCGGGGAAATCGCGGTGCGCATCGTCCGCGCCTGCGCCGAAATGGGCGTGCGCTCGGTGGCGATATTTTCCGAGGCCGACCGCCATGCGCTGCACGTCAAGCGCGCCGACGAGGCCTACTTCATCGGTGAGGACCCGCTGGCCGGCTACCTGAACCCGCGCAAGCTGGTCAACCTGGCGGTGGAAACCGGCTGCGATGCGCTGCATCCCGGCTACGGCTTCCTCTCCGAGAATGCCGACCTGGCGGACATCTGCGCCGAACGCGGGATCAGGTTCGTCGGCCCTTCGGCCGAGGTGATTCGCCGCATGGGCGACAAGACCGAGGCGCGGCGCAGCATGATCAAGGCCGGCGTGCCGGTCACGCCGGGTACCGAGGGCAATGTCGCCGATCTCGCCGAGGCGCTGCGCGAGGCCGAGCGTATCGGCTATCCGGTGATGCTCAAGGCCACCTCCGGCGGCGGCGGGCGCGGCATCCGCCGCTGCAACTCGCGGGCGGAGCTGGAGGCGGCCTACCCGCGGGTGATCTCCGAAGCGACCAAGGCCTTCGGCAGCGCCGAGGTGTTCCTGGAAAAGTGCATCGTCGAGCCCAAGCACATCGAGGCCCAGGTGCTGGCCGACAGCTTCGGCAACACCGTGCACCTGTTCGAGCGCGACTGCTCGATCCAGCGCCGCAACCAGAAGCTCGTCGAGATCGCGCCGAGCCCGCAGCTGACCCCCGAGCAGCGTGCCTACATCGGTGACCTGGCCGTGCGCGCGGCCAAGGCGGTGGCTACGAGAACGCCGGTACCGTGGAGTTCCTGCTCGCCGACGGGCAGGTCTACTTCATGGAGATGAACACCCGGGTGCAGGTGGAGCACACCATCACCGAGGAAATCACCGGCATCGACATCGTCCGCGAGCAGATCCGCATCGCCAGCGGCCTGCCGCTGTCGGTCAAGCAGGAGGACATCCAGCATCGCGGTTTCTCCCTGCAGTTCCGCATCAACGCCGAGGACCCGCGCAACAACTTCCTGCCCTGCTTCGGCAAGATCACCCGCTACTACGCCCCCGGCGGCCCGGGCGTGCGCACCGACACGGCGATCTACACCGGCTACACCATCCCGCCGTATTACGACTCCATGTGCCTGAAGCTGGTGGTCTGGGCGCTGACCTGGGAAGAGGCGCTGGCGCGCGGCTCGCGCGCGCTGGACGACATGCGCGTGCAGGGCGTGAAGACCACCGCCACCTACTACCAGCAGATTCTCGCCAATCCGGACTTCCGCAGCGGCCAGTTCAACACCAGCTTCGTCGACAACCATCCGGAACTGCTGAACTACTCAATCAAACGCAAGCCGGGCGAACTGGCCCTGGCCATCGCCGCCGCCATCGCCGCCCACGCAGGCCTGTGAGGAACGCACCATGACCGTCCAGAAGAAAATCACCGTCACCGACACCATCCTGCGCGACGCCCACCAGTCGCTGCTGGCGACCCGCATGCGCACCGAGGACATGCTGCCGATCTGCGACAAGCTCGACCGCGTCGGCTACTGGTCGCTGGAAGTCTGGGGCGGCGCGACCTTCGACGCCTGCGTGCGCTTCCTCAAGGAAGACCCCTGGGAGCGCCTGCGCCAGCTCAAGGCGGCGCTGCCCAACACGCGCCTGCAGATGCTCCTGCGCGGGCAGAACCTGCTCGGCTACCGCCACTACAGCGACGACGTGGTCGAGGCCTTCGTCGCCAAGGCCGCGGAGAACGGCATCGACGTGTTCCGCATCTTCGACGCGATGAACGACGTGCGCAACCTGGAAACCGCCATCCGCGCGGTGAAGAAGAGCGGCAAGCACGCCCAGGGCACCATCGCCTATACCACCAGCCCGGTGCACACCGTCGAGGCCTTCGTCGAGCAGGCGCGGCAGATGGCGGCGATGGGCATCGACTCCATCGCCATCAAGGACATGGCCGGGCTGCTCACCCCTTACGCCACCGGCGAGCTGGTCAAGGCGCTGAAGGCGGCGCTGCCGGAGCTGGAGGTGGTGGTGCACTCGCACGACACCGCCGGCGTGGCCAGCATGTGCCAGCTCAAGGCGGTGGAGAACGGCGCCGATCGCATCGACACCGCCATCTCCAGCATGGCCTGGGGCACCAGCCATCCGGGCACCGAATCCATGGTCGCCGCGCTCAAGGGCACGCCGTACGACACCGGCCTGGATCTGGAACTGCTGCAGGAGATCGGCCTGTACTTCTACGCCGTGCGCAAGAAGTATCACCAGTTCGAGAGCGAGTTCACCGGCGTCGACACCCGCGTCCAGGTCAACCAGGTGCCCGGCGGGATGATTTCCAACCTCGCCAACCAGCTCAAGGAGCAGGGCGCGCTGCATCGCATGGACGAAGTGCTGGCGGAGATCCCCAAGGTGCGCAAGGACCTCGGCTATCCGCCGCTGGTTACCCCGACCTCGCAGATCGTCGGCACCCAGGCGTTCTTCAACGTGCTCGCCGGCGAGCGCTACAAGACCATCACCACCGAGGTGAAGTACTACCTGCAGGGCCGCTACGGCAAGGCGCCGGCGCCGGTCAACGAGCACCTGCGCTTCCAGGCCATCGGCAGCGAGGAGGTCATCGAGGGCCGCCCGGCCGACCTGCTGCCGCCCGAGCTGGACAAGCTGCGCAAGGACATCGGCGCCCTGGCCGGGAGCGAGGAGGACGTGCTGACCTACGCCATGTTCCCCGACATCGGCCGCAAGTTCCTCGAGGAGCGCGAGGCCGGCACCCTGCAGCCCGAGGCGCTGCTGCCGATTCCCGGCAGCGCGGGCGTCGCCGGCCAGGAAGGCGTGCCGACCGAGTTCGTCATCGACGTGCACGGCGAGAGCTACCGTGTCGACATCACCGGGGTCGGCGTCAAGGCCGAGGGCAAGCGCCACTTCTACCTGTCCATCGACGGCATGCCGGAGGAAGTGGTGTTCGAGCCGCTCAACGACTTCGTCGGCGCCGGCGGCAGCAAGCGCAAGCAGGCCAGCGCGCCGGGCGACGTCAGCACCACCATGCCGGGCAACGTGGTCGACGTGCTGGTCAAGGAAGGCGATGCGGTCAAGGCCGGCCAGGCGGTGCTGGTCAGCGAGGCGATGAAGATGGAAACCGAGATCCAGGCGCCGATCGCCGGCACCGTCAAGGCCGTGCACGTCGGCAAAGGTGACCGGGTGAATCCGGGAGAAGTCTTGATCGAGATCGAGGGCTGAGTGAAGGCTGGCGCGGCGATCCGCTTGCGCCAGGCCAGCGTCGTCCTGCCTCGCCGGGCCGGGCTGCGCAACGGACAGCGGAACGCGCGGCGCTGGCAACGCGTCCCCTTTGGGAGCCCATGCGGCTCCTTTTTTTCGGGCAGCTCGATTTCCGAGCTGTGGAGAATCTAGATGGGCATCGACCCGGTAGTGCTGTTCTTCGTCTTCGGCCTGCTCGCCGGGCTGGTGAAGAGCGAGTTGAAATTACCGCCAGCGCTCTACGAGACGCTGTCGATCGTACTGCTGCTGGCGATCGGTCTGCATGGCGGGGTGGAGCTGGCCGAGCAGGCCAGTGCGGCGTTGCTCGGCCAGTCGCTGTTGGTGCTGGCGCTGGGCGTGCTGCTGCCGATCCTGGCGTTCGGTTTGCTGCGCGGCCTGCGCTTCGACCGGGTCAACGCCGCGGCGGTGGCGGCGCACTATGGTTCGGTGAGCGCCGGTACCTTCGCCGTGGTGGTGGCGTACCTGGCGGCGCGCGAGATGTTCTTCGAAAGCTACATGCCGCTGTTCGTGGCGATCCTCGAGATTCCGGCGATCCTGGTGGGCATCCTGCTGGCCAAGGGCGTCTCGCGCGATACCGACTGGAAGGAGCTGGGCCGCGAGATCTTCCTCGGCAAGAGCATCATGCTGCTGCTCGGCGGCCTGCTGATCGGGGCGATCGCCGGCAAGGAGGCGATCAAGCCGCTGGAGCCGCTGTACACCAGCATGTTCAAACCGGTGCTGGCGTTCTTCCTGCTGGAGATGGGCCTGATCGCCTCCGGCCAGCTCGGCTCGCTCAAGCGCTACGGGGTCAAGCTCGCCGCCTTCGCCCTGGCGATGCCGCTGATCGGTGCGCTGATCGGCGCGCTGCTGGCGCGCTTCATGGGGCTCTCGTTGGGCGGCACGGCGATGCTCGCCACGCTGGCGGCGAGTGCGTCCTACATCGCGGTGCCGGCGGCGATGCGCCTGGCGGTGCCGGAGGCCAATCCGTCGCTGTCGCTGACCGCGTCGCTGGGCATCACCTTTCCGTTCAACATCCTGATCGGCATTCCGCTCTACCTGGCCCTGGCCGAGCGGCTGATCGCCTGGGGGTTCTGAGATGAACGCGCACAATCGAACACTGCTGACCGTGATCTGCGAGGCGGCGCTGGAACACAAGCTGGAGGCCGACCTGAAAACCCTGGGGGCTCCGGGCTGGACCCTGTCCGACGCCCGCGGCAGCGGCAGCCGCGGCGTGCGCAGCGCCGGCTGGGACAGCGACGGCAACATCCGCCTGGAGGTGATCTGCAACCGCGAGCTGGCCGAGCGCATCGCCGAGCACCTGCAGGCCCGCTACTACGCCAATTTCGCCATGGTCTGCTACCTGGCCGAGGTGGAAGTGCTGCGCCCGGAGAAGTTCTGAGCCGCGCTGTGATGCCGTGGCCCGCGCGGGCGTCCATCCTCCACCAGGACCGATGGAGCTGACGATGCACGCGCTGTTGCAGGAGATTCTCGACGAGGTGCGCCCGCTGCTCGGGCAGGGCCGTGTGGCCAGTTACATCCCGGCCTTGGCCGACGTGGCGCCCGATCAGCTGGGCATCGCCGTGTGCAGCGCCGACGGCGAGCTGTTCCAGGCCGGCGACGCGCAGACGCCGTTCTCGATCCAGAGCATTTCCAAGGTATTCAGCCTGGTGCAGGCCATCGGCCATCGTGGCGAGTCGCTATGGGAGCGCCTCGGCCATGAGCCTCCGGGCAGCCGTTCAATTCGCTGGTGCAGCTGGAATTCGAACGCGGCCGTCCGCGCAATCCGTTCATCAACGCCGGCGCGCTGGTGATCTGCGACGTCAACCAGTCGCGCTTCGCCACGCCCGAACTGTCGATGCGCGACTTCGTCCGCCACCTCTCCGGCAACCCGCTGATCGTCTCGGATACCCGCGTCGCCGAGTCCGAGTACCAGCACCGCGCGCGCAACGCCGCCATGGCCTATCTGATGCAGTCGTTCGGCAACTTCCACAACGACGTCGAGGCGGTGCTGCGCAGCTATTTCCACCACTGCGCGCTGCGCATGAGCTGCGTCGACCTGGCCCGTGCGTTCGGCTTCCTCGCCCGCGACGGCGTCTGCCCGCAGAGCGGCGAGGCCGTGCTGGCGCCGCGTCAGGCCAAGCAGGTCAACGCCATCATGGCTACCAGCGGCCTCTACGACGAGGCCGGCAACTTCGCCTATCGGGTCGGGCTGCCCGGCAAGAGCGGCGTCGGCGGCGGCATCGCCGCGGTGGTACCCGGCCGCTTCACCGTCTGCGTCTGGTCGCCGGAGCTCAACGCCGCCGGCAACTCGCTGATCGGCATGGCCGCGCTGGAGGCGCTGTCGCAGCGCATCGGCTGGTCCGTATTCTGACGCGCCGTGATGGCGCCTACCTTTGCAACTGGAGAACTGAACATGAGCGACGGCAAGACGAGCGAAACCGCCCAGGAGGCCCTCGAACACATCGTCTCAGGCGTCAAGCGCTTCCGCGAGGAGGTCTACCCGCAGCAGCGCGAACTGTTCAAGAAGCTCGCCTACGAGCAGACGCCGCGGGCGATGTTCATCACCTGCGCCGACTCGCGGATCATTCCGGAGCTGATCACCCAGAGCTCGCCCGGCGACCTGTTCGTCACCCGCAACGTGGGCAACGTGGTGCCGCCGTACGGGCAGATGAACGGTGGCGTTTCCACTGCGATCGAGTTCGCCGTGATGGCCCTCGGCGTGCAGCACATCGTCGTCTGCGGTCATTCCGACTGCGGTGCGATGAAGGCGGTGCTCAACCCCGCCGAACTCGAACGCATGCCGACGGTGAAGGCCTGGCTGCGGCATGCCGAGGTGGCGAAGATCGTCGTCGAGCAGAACTGCGGCTGCGCCAACCACGACACCCTGGGCATCCTCACCGAGGAGAACGTCGTCGCCCAGCTCGACCACCTGCGCACCCACCCCTCGGTGGCGGCGCGCCTGGCCAGCGGGCAGCTGTTCATCCATGGCTGGCTGTACGACATCGAGACCAGCGAAATCCGCGCCTACGACGCCGAGCAGGGCAGGTTCCGCCTGATCGGCGACGGCCCGCTGCCGATGGCCACGCCCAAGCCGCGCTACCTGCAGAGCTGAAGCCTGGCCACGAGCTGCGGCGCGTCCTCCGGGCGCGCTCAGCGGCTGCCGGCGAGCACCTTGCCGCGATCGCGGATCAGGTAGCAGAGATCGGGGGTCTTGCTGCAGCCGGCGTAGCCTTCGCCGATGACCGCGTCGAGTGCCTGCTGCAGGCGCTCGACCACCTCGTCCGGGGTGTCGCGGCTCAGCGCCAGGTAGAGCGGCTCGCTGCGAAAGTTCAGCACCACCTGCAACTGCCGCTCCTCCACGCCCTGCTGGCGCGCATAGTAGCGCCACACCGGGTCGGCGACGGCCCAGAGGTCGATCCGTCCGCCGAGCAGCTTGCGCAGGTTTTCCGGGTCGCTGAGGCTGTCGCCCGGCGCCAGGCCCTGGCTCTCGAGGTAGAGGTTCACGCTGCCGTTCTTGTAGCCGCCGATCCGATAGTTGCCGGCCTGGGCCAGGCTTTGCAGCTTCAGGCCGCGCTCGGGCAGTGCCAGCAGCACGCTGTCGTGGTGCGCCAGCGGCCCGACCCACTTGAACAGCCCGGCGTTCTGCGTGGTCCGGGCGACCGAGAACAGGCCGTGGTCGGCGTCCTGCAGGGTCTGTTCGTAGAGCCTGCTCCAGGGCCCGCGCAGGGCCAGGCTGTAGGCGATGCCGGCGCGCTTGAAGATTTCCCGCACGGTGTCGGCGCCGATCCCTTGCACTTCGTCGCCGCGGGCGAAGTTCTTCAGGTTGGGCGCCATGTTGAACGGCGGGAAGTTGTCGGTCTGCAGGATGACGCGGTAGTTGTCCGGCAACTCGGCATGGACGCCGGCGGCGCCCGTCAGCAGCAGGGCGAACAGCGCGCAGGCGGTGCTGGATCTGGCCATGACATCGGCTCCTTGATGCGATTTGTTTTTATTGTTGGCGCGGGCAAGGGTAGCGGGCCTCTGCCCGCCTCGCCACTGGCGCAAGCCCCGGACGGTCGGGGATGGCCGCTCAACGGGCGGGAATGGGTTTTTCCGAGCTTGATGCTATGATCCGGCGCTGCCGCCAGTCCTCTCACTTAGCGCCCCGCCCGCGGTTCGCTGGAGCCCAGCCGTGCCCACGAGACGTCCCATCGGGCTGCGCCAGTGGATCTGGCGTGCCTTCGTTCGCAGTGCCCTGATTCCGCTGATCCTGGTGGAAACGGCACTCATCGCCGTCTACCTGCTGACCAACAGCGCCATTCGCGACGCGCAGATCGAGCACCTGCGCCAGACCGCGCTGACCGACCTGCAGGCTTCGGTCAACCTGGAGTCGCGGTTGATCAACGAGCAACTGAGCCAGATCGCCGCGCTGACCGAGCTGTACCGCAACCTCACCGCCGACGCCCTGCTCGCTGGCGAACCGGCGCTGCCGCCGGCGCTGGCATTGAGCCCCGGCGGGGTGCGCTACAGCCCGGCCGACGACGGTGGCGCGGCGGTCTTCTATTCCAGCGCCACCCCGGCCGGGCGGCAGGATCTGGACAAGATCGCCCGGCTGCGCCGTCTCGAGCCGCTGATGAGGGAGCTGAAGGCGCGCCATCCGCTGGTGGCCAGCCTGTACTTCAACAGCTGGGACAGCCTCAACCACATCTACCCCTGGTTCTTCACCCTCGACCAGTACCCGGCGGACATGGACATCCCCGCCTACAACTTCTATTACCTGGCCGATGCCGCGCACAACCCGGCGCGTGGCGTGGTCTGGACCGAGGTCTACCTCGACCCCGCCGGGCACGGCTGGATGATGTCGGCCATCGCCCCGGTGTATCGCGGCGATTTCCTCGAAGGGGTGGTGGGTATCGACATCACCGTCAGCGGCATCCTCGAGCAGATCGGCCAGCTGCGGGTGCCCTGGAGCGGCTACGCCCTGCTGGTCGACGACGACCTGTCGATCATGGCGCTGCCCGAGCCCGGCGAGAAGGATTTCGGCCTCGCCGAGCTGACCGATCACTCCTACCTGGAGGCGATCCGCCGGGAGATGTTCAAGCCCGAGGACTTCCGCCTCGACCGGCGCGGCGAGACCGCCGAGCTGGCCGCGGCCATCGCCGGGCGTACCCGCGGGGTGCAGCAGGTCAGGCTTGGTGGCCGGCCGCAGCTGGTGGCCTGGACCACCGTGGCGCAGACCGGCTGGCATCTGCTGGCGGTGGTCGACGAGGCCGAGGTGTTCCGCCAGACCCACACCCTGGCCAGCCGCTACCAGCATCTCGCTACCTGTTGATCGCCGGCCTGGTGCTGTTCTACATCGGCTTCTTCGCCTTCATGTGGTGGCGTGCACGCCGGCTCAGCCAGGCGCTGCTGAGGCCGATCGCCGGTATCTCGCGGGCGATGGGCGAGATCGGCCTGGGCCGCTGGCGCCCGCAACCGGTGCAGGCGCAGATTCGCGAGCTGGACGAGATGGCCCGGCACACCCTGGCCATCGGCCAACAACTGGAGCATAGCGAGACGCAGCGCTCGCATACCCAGAGCCGCCTGGAACTGGTGCTGGAGAGCGCCACCGAAAGCCTCTGGGAGTACGACCTGCGCGACGGCATGCTGCAACTGCGCGGCAACATGGTCGGCCGCTTCGGGCTACCGTCCGGGCGGCTCAACGGCGAGCGCTTCCGCGAGCGCATTCACCCCGACGACCTGCCGGCGGCGCTGGCGCAAGTGCAGCGAATCCAGCAGGGGCTGCAGCAGCGCTACGAGGCCGAGTACCGCTTCGCCGACGCCACGGGCCGCTACCATTGGCTGCTGACCCGCGGTCGGGTGCTCGAATGCGACCCGCAGACCGGCCTGGCCTGGGTCCTGGCCGGCACCCATGTGGATATCGATGCGCTCAAGCGTGGCGAGGAAGAGCTGCGCGCGGCGACGTTGCAGGCGCAGGCCGCCAGCGAGGCGAAGAGCCACCTGCTGTCGGGCATCAGCCATGAACTGCGCACCCCGCTCAATGCGATCCTCGCTTCGCCCAGCTGATGCGCATGGATTGCGACGACGAGAGCCAGGCCGAGGCCGCCGAATACCTGGACGAAATCCTCCTCGCCAGTCGCCACCTCAACCAGCTGCTGGCGGAGATCCTCGAGTGGTCGAGCCTGCAGACGGAGCGACCGCGGCTCGAACTGCAGGCGGTCGAGGTGCGCGGCCTGGTCCGCGAGTGTGCCGAGATGATCACCCTGGAAATCCAGCAGCGCGGCCTGGAGCTGGACCTGCAGCTGCCGGAGGCGCGGCTGCGGGTGTTCGCCGAGCCGCTGCGCCTGCGCCAGGTGCTGCTGAACCTGCTGTCCAACGCGATGAAGTACAACGTCCCGCAGGGGCGCATCGGCCTGCGCGTGGAAGCCAGCAGCGCCTGCGTGCGCATCCTGGTGGAGGACACCGGCCTGGGCATCGACCCGCAGCAGCAGGGGCAGGTCTTCGAACCTTCCAGCGCCTGGGTCGGGAGAACAGCGTGATCCAGGGCACCGGCATCGGCCTGTCGCTGTGCCTGGAGTTCGCCCGGCTGATGAATGGCCAGATGGGCCTGCACAGCGAGCCGGGCGTCGGCAGCCGTTTCTGGATCGAACTGACGCGTGCGCCCGACGGGGACGGCCAAGGCTGAGGACCGCTCAGTCGGCGCGCTCGCCGCACAGGTCCAGGGCGAACCAGTGCGCCACCTCGGCCGGCGCCAGCCCGGCGCCGAGCAGGGCGAACAGCTTGCCCAGCGCCGCCTCGCGGGTCATTCCGCCGCCGCTCAACAGCCCGCAGGCGGCCAGCTTGCTGCCGGCGGCATACAGGCCGAACTCGACGTGCCCCTGCGGGCACTGGCTGATCGCGACGACCACCACGCCGTTCGCCTGTGCCTCCTGCAGCGCGGCCAGCAGCTCGGCATCGTCCGTCGGCCCGGTGCCGCTGCCGTAGCATTCCAGCACCAGCCCTTGCACGCCGCTGGCCAGCAGCGCCCGTAGCTGGGCGGCCTGCACGCCGGGAAACAGCGGCAGCACGGCGAGATCGACCGGCCGGCGCGGGGTGCGGTAATCGAGGCTGGACGGAATGGCCGCGGCGCGCTGGCCGCGGCGCTGGCGTGGCGGCTCGGCGAAGGCGTCGAGAGTCGCCGTGCCCAGCTTGCTGGCGCGTGCGCCATGCAACAGGGCACCGTGGAAGTACAGGTGCACGCCGGGCGCCACCCCAAGCTGCAGCGCCTGCATGGCGCCGAACAGGTTGTCCCAGGCATCGCTGCCCGGCACGCCGGCCGGCAGCATGGAGCCGGTCAGCACGACCGGCAGCCCCAGCCCCAGCAACAGGAAGCTCAGCGCCGCGGCACTGTAGGCCAGGGTGTCGGTACCGTGCAGCACCAGCACGGCGTCGCAACCGTCCGCTTCGACGCCGCGGCGGATGGCCGCGACCATGGCCAGCCAGTTGTGCGGGTTCATGTTGGCGCTGTCGATCGGCGGCAGCAGTTCGCGGAACTGCCACTCCGGCAGCTGCCGTTCCGGGTGCAAGGCCTGCTGGGCGCGCAGTCGCTCGGCGAAGCCGGAGGCGGGCATCAGCCCGTCGGCGCTCTGCTGCATGCCGATGGTGCCGCCGGTGTACAGCACCAGGAGTTTTCTGGAAGCCGGCATGGGATCTCCTCGAAGGGTGGGAGTTGATGCGGTCCCTGTAAGAGCCCGGGCGTCCCCCCGGGCTCCTACAAAAAGCCTCAGGAACGAGTGGCGGCGTCGTCCCCGGCCTTGGCCGGCCAGGCGGCAGGGTCGAGATCGAGATCGGCGAACTGCGCGGGATCGAACACCGGCGACTCTACACCGGCCTTGCGCTGGTTGTCGTAGTCGCGCATCAGGCGCAGGCCGACCTTGAACAGCAGTGCCAGGGCGATCAGGTTGCAGATCGCCAGCAGGCCCATGGTGACGTCGGCGAAGGCGAATACGGTGCCCAGGTCCTGCACCGAACCCCAGAGCACGAGGATGATCACCAGCACGCGATAGATCACCACCGGGGTGCGCTTCTCGGTGAAGAAGCCCAGCGCGTTCTCGCCCAGGTAGTAGTTGTAGATCAGCGTGGTGAATACGAACAGCAGCAGCGCGATGCTGACGAATACCCGGCCCCACTCGCCAACGACGGCGGCGACGGCGGTCTGGGTCAGCACCACGCCGGCCTGGTCCATGCCCGGCTCGTAGGCGCCGGAGAGCAGGATGATCAGCGCGGTGCAGCTGCACAGGATGATGGTGTCGATGAACACCGACAGCGACTGTACGATGCCCTGTGCCACCGGGTGCTTGACCTCGGCCACGGCGGCGACGTTCGGCGCGCTGCCCAGGCCCGCCTCGTTGGAGAACAGGCCGCGCTTGACGCCCATCAGGATGGCTGCGCCGATGCCGCCGGCGAAGGCCTGCTCGAGGCCGAAGGCGCTACGGAAGATCAGGCCGAAGGTCTCCGGTACCGCGCTGGCGTTGCTGCCGATGACGAACAGCGCCATGCCCAGGTAGGAGAAGGCCATGACCGGCACCAGCACGTCGGCCCACTTGGCGATGCGGCGGATGCCACCGAAGATGATGCCGCCGATCACCAGGGTCAGGGCGATGCCGCTGGCCACGGTGGGTACGCCGAAGGTGTCGTGCAGCGAGCTGGCGACGGTGAACGACTGCACGGCGTTGAAGCCGAAGCCGAAGGTCATCAGCAGCAGGATCGACACGACGATGCCCAGCCAGCGCTGGCCCAGACCGTGCTGGATGTAGAACGCCGGGCCGCCGCGGTAGGTGCCGTCCGGTTCGCGGCGCTTGTACAGCTGCGCCAGCGAGCACTCGAAGTAGCTGGTGGCCATGCCCACCAGGGCCACCACCCACATCCAGAAGATTGCGCCGGGGCCGCCGAGCATGATCGCCACCGAGACCCCGGCGATGTTGCCCGCGCCGACCCGGCCGGCCACCGAGAGCATCAGCGCCTGGAAGGAGGAGAGCTGCCCCGGCTGCCGCTCGAAGGCGTGGCCGAAGATCGTGAACATGTTGCCGAAATAGCGGAACTGGACGAAGCCGGAGCGGATGGTGAAGAGCAAGCCCAGGCCGATCAGCATGACGATCAGCAGTTTGCTCCAGATAAGGTCGTTGAGAAGGTCGAGCATGGCGATGTTCACCTTGTTGTCGTTGTTAGGGCATCCGGCGCGCGCCGCTGCGCCGTGCAAGCCGGGGATGTTTCAACAGCAGGGGTACGCGGAGCAATTTCGCGGCTGGCCGCGATATGACGCGACCTGATGCTAGAATGGCGACACTCGCGTCAGATCAGGGCCAACGCCTGTGACCTCCCACCTCGCTGAAAATCTCAAGCTGCTGTGCAGCCATTACCGCTCCATCGCCGAGGTGTGCCGCAAGCTCGCCATCAATCGCGCCCAGTTCAACAAGTACCTGGGCGGGCAGAGCCGGCCGACGCCGTTCAACCTCAAGCGCATCGGCGACTTCTTCGGGGTGGAAGGCTACGAGCTGGAGATGCCGCCGGAGCAGTTCGCCCGGCTGGTCGGTGCGCGCCACCCGGAGGCCCAGGCCGGGCCGCGGACGATCCGTTGCTGACGCTGCTGCAGCCGCTGCGTGAGCAGGCCACGAGCCTGTCGCGCTACTGCGGCTACTACTTCGAATACGCCAACTGCCTGTCGGTGCCGGGCAGCGTGCTGATCTCCCTGGTGCACCTGCGCGAGGAGAACGGCCTGTACCTGTTCGAGCGCCAGGAGCGCCAGGAACGCGCCAGCCCGACGCTCGGCCAGGCCGAGGACTGGGTTCGCTGTCGCTACCTGGGCGCTGCGTTCGGCCTGCAGGACCGCCTGTTCCTGATCGACTACGAGTCGCTGACGCTCAACGAGATGAGCCAGACCATCCTCATTCCCAGCTTCAAGAGCCGCATCACCCGCCTCAACGGCTGAAGACCGGCGTCTCCTCAGGCGATCGGCGTACGCCGGCCTGCACCCGCGTGGTCTGGGAATTCCTGGGCAAGGAGATCAACCGCGTCAGCGCCTATCGCCAGGTGATGCTCTACAGCCCGGACGACCCGCGCATCGACCCGGAGATCCGCGAGCGTCTGGCGACCTCGCACGTGGAGAACGGGCTGTTCGGTATCGACTGAGGCATTCCCTGCGCTAACGGCTACGGCCCGAGCGCTCGGCGATTCCTGCTTGAAGCAAGGCGCGCTGGCAAGCAGCGGGGCGCTCACTCCTTGTTGCCGCTGTCGTAGATCGCGCGATCCAACTCCTGCTCGCTGCGACCGACCAGGGTGGTGGTCATCAGGTCGCCGGCGACGTTCACCGTGGTGCGCGCCATGTCGAGGATGCGGTCGATTCCGGCGATCAGCGCCACGCCTTCGAGCGGCAGGCCGGCGGCGGTGAGCACCAGGCCGAGCATGATCAGCCCGGCGCCGGGAATGCCGGCGGTGCCGATGGAGGCCAGCGTCGCGGTGAGGATGATCATCGCGTACTGCCCGGCGCCCAGGTCGATGCCGAAGGCTGGGCGATGAACAACGCCAGCACGCCCTGGTAGATCGCCGTGCCGTCCATGTTGATGGTGGCGCCCACCGGCAGCACGAAACCGGCCACGCCCTCGGACACGCCGAGGTTCTTGCGTGCGCATTCGATGGACACCGGCAGCGTGCCGGAGCTGCTGGACGTACTGAAAGCCACTGCCAGCGCCGGGGTGATACCCTGGAAGAAGCGCAGCGGATTGAGCCGCCCCAGCAGGCCGAGCAGCCCGCCGTAGACCAGCAGCACATGGGCGATGCTGGCCAGGTAGATCACGCCGATCACGCCCGCCAGCGGCAGCAGCACTTCGGCGCCATGGCTGCCGACCACGCCGGCGGTCAGGGCGAAGACGCCGATCGGCGCGACGCGCATCACCAGGTCGGTGAGCTTGTAGAAGGTCTCGGCCAGCGCATCGAACAGGCGCACCGCCGGCGCGCCGCGCTCGCCGATCAGGTTGATGCTCACACCCAGAGCGATGGCGAAAACGATGATCTGCAGGATGTTGCCTTCGGCAAAGGCGGTGACCGGGTTGGACGGCACCAGGCCGACCAGGATCGACACCAGCGAGGGCGCCTGCTTGGCCTCCTGGGTGCCGCTGGCGACCATGTTCATCCCTTCGCCGGGGCTGAACAGCGCGCCGAACAGCAGGCCGATGCTGACCGCAAAGGCGGTGGTCACCAGATAGATGGCGATGGTCTTGAGGCTGATGCGCCCGAGCTTGGCGCTGTCCTGCATCGAGGTGATGCCGGCCACCAGCGAGACGAACACCAGCGGCACGATGAGCATCTTGATCGCGTTGAGGAACAGCGTGCGACGGGGGCCAGCAGCTGCGCATCCGCGCCGAAGGCCATGCCGGCGGCGACGCCGAGGGCCAGGCCGATGAGGATCTGCTGCCAGAGCGGCAGGCGGACGAGCAGGCGCAGAGGGGCGGAGAGGGTCGTACTCTGGGTCATGGAATTTTCCTGTTGTTGTTATTGTGCGGACGGGCCGCGGCGGGCGGCCCGCAGCGAGGCCCGGCCATGTGACCGGGCCGGCGGGGTGATCAGGCCTTCAGCGGCACCAGCCGCGGCGCGATCATGTTTTCCGGGCGCAGGATGTCGGCCAGGGTGGCTTCGTCCAGCAGCCGCTCCTCGCGCACCAGCTCCAGCACGCCGCGCCCGCCGAGCAGCGCCTGGCCGGCGATGCGCGTGGCGTTCTCGTAGCCGATGTAGGGGTTGAGTGCGGTGATCAGGCCGATGGAGTTCTCCATCAGCTGGCGGCAGTGCGCCTCGTTGGCGCTGATGCCGTTGACGCAGTGCTCGCGCAGCATGTCCATGGCGCGCTGCAGCAGGCGGATCGAGTCGAACAGCTTGTAGGCGATCAGCGGCTCCATGACGTTGAGCTGCAGCTGCCCGGCCTCGGCCGCCAGGGTCAGCGCCAGGTCGTTGCCGATCACCTCGAACGCCACCTGGTTGACCGCCTCGGGGATCACCGGGTTGACCTTGCCCGGCATGATCGAGCTGCCCGGCTGGCGCGGCGGCAGGTTGATCTCGTTGATGCCGGTGCGCGGGCCGCTGGAGAGCAGGCGCAGGTCGTTGCAGATCTTCGACAGCTTCACCGCCAGGCGCTTGAGCATGCTGGAGAAGGTGACGAAGGCGCCCATGTCGGAGGTGGCCTCGATCAGGTCGGCGGCGGGTTTCAGCGGCTGCCCGCTGATGGTGGCCAGGCGTTGCACGGCCAGCGCCTGATAGCTGGGGTCGGCATTGATACCGGTACCGATGGCGGTGCCGCCGAGGTTGACCTCGACCAGCAGTTGCGGGGCGATCGACCGCAGGTGTTCGAGGTCCTCGCCGAGGGTGGTGGCGAAGGCGCGGAATTCCTGGCCGAGGGTCATCGGCACCGCATCCTGCAGCTGGGTGCGGCCCATCTTGAGGATGTGCGCGAATTCGGCCGACTTGCCGGCGAAGGCCTGCACCAGGCTGTCGAGGCTGGCCAGCAGGGTGTCATGGCCGAGCAGCAGGCCGAGGCGGATGGCGGTGGGGTAGGCGTCGTTGGTCGACTGCGCCATGTTCACGTCGTTGTTCGGGTGCAGGTGGCGGTACTCGCCCTTGGCGTGGCCCATGTGCTCCAGCGCCAGGTTGGCGATCACCTCGTTGGCGTTCATGTTGGTCGAGGTGCCGGCGCCGCCCTGGATCATGTCGACCACGAACTGCTCGTGGTATTCGCCGCGGATCAGCCGCGCGCAGGCCTGGCTGATCGCCCGGTGCTGGGCCTCGGCGAGATGCCCCAGCTCGCGGTTGGCATCGGCGGCGGCCTGCTTGACCATGGCCAGGGCGACCACCAGCTTGGGAAAGTGCGACAGCGGCACGCCGGAGAGACGGAAGTTGTTCAGCGCGCGCAGGGTCTGGATGCCGTAATAGGCATCGGCGGGTACTTCGAGCGGGCCAAGCAGGTCTTTTTCGAGGCGAAAGGATGCAGCGCAGGACATGATGACTCTTATCCAGGGGGAAAGCGGCAGTGGCCGCGACGGGCGCTAACATAAGGGTTACGGCCGCCAGGCGGCCAATGCCGTTATCCGCTGCCCCATGCATGATCGGCATAATGATGCTGTGACGCCGTTCGGTCGATGAGCGTTATTGCGCACAGGCAGAGCCGGGAGGGCCGCATGAACATCGAGACCAAATGGCTGGAAGATCTCGTCGCGCTGGCGGCGACGCGCAGCTTTTCCCAGGCGGCGGAGCGCCGCTTCGTCACCCAGCCGGCGTTCAGCCGGCGCATCCGCAGCCTGGAGAACACCCTGGGGCTGACCCTGGTGAACCGTACGCGCACACCGGTGGAGCTGACCGAGGCCGGCCAGCTGTTCCTGGTCACCGCGCGCAACATGGTCGAGCAGGTCGGCGAGGTGGTGCGCTACCTGCACAACCTCGAGGGCCAGCGTGGCGAGGTGCTGCAGATCGCCGCGGCGCATTCGCTGGCGCTGGGCTTCTTCCCCGAATGGCTGGCGCAGCTGCGCCGCGACGGCGTGCCGGTCAACAGCCGGCTGGTGGCGACCAACGTCGGCGAGGCGGTGCATTCGCTGCGCGAAGGCGCCTGCGACCTGATCCTCGCCTACCACGACCCGGAAGCCACCCTGCAGATGGACCCCGAGCTGTTCCCCTCGCTGGCGCTGGGGCGCACCGAGATCGTCCCGGTATCCGCGGTGGACGAGGCCGGTGCGCCGCTGTTCGATCCCGACGGCGGACAGAGCGTGCCGCTGCTGGCCTACAGCGCCGGCGCCTCGCTGGGCCGCTCGGTGAACGCGCTGCTGCGCCAGCGCGGGCTGCGCTCGACCACGGTCTACGAGACGGCCATGGCCGACAGCCTGAAGAGCATGGCGATGCAGAAGCTCGGCCTGGCCTGGGTGCCGCGCCTGAGCGTGAGCGCCGAGCTGGCGCGGGGCGAACTGGTGGTCAGCGGCGGGGCGCACTGGCGGGTGCCGCTGGAGATCCGCCTGTACCGCTGTGCGCTGGTGCGCAAGGCGCCGGTGCGGCTGCTCTGGCGCAAGCTGGAAAGCGGCGCCGGCCAGCCGGCCGTCGCGCCGCTCGAACGCTAGGGCCCGTTATCGCGACATGCAGGACTCGGCGTCCCCCGGCTCCTGCGAAAAGCGCTACGTGCCCATGTTCAGCACGATGCGGCCCTCGATCGCGCCGGCGCGCATCTGGTCGAAGATCTGGTTGATGTCGTCCAGTTGGCCGGCATGGATGGTGGCCTTGACCAGGCCCTCGGCGGCGAAATCCAGCGCTTCCTGCAGGTCGGCGCGGGTGCCGACGATCGAGCCGGTGATGCTGATGGCCTTGAGCACCACGTCGAAGATCGGCGTGGGGAAGTCGCCCGGCGGCAGCCCCACCAGCGCCACCGTGCCGCGCCGGCGCGCCATGCCGATGGCCTGGCCGAAAGCGCTGTTGGAGACCGCGGTGACCAGCACGCCATGGGCACCGCCGATCTCGCGCTGGATGACCGCCACCGGATCCTCGCTGCGGGCATTGACGGTCAGGCTGGCGCCGAGTTTCTTCGCCAGTTCCAGCTTGGCGTCATCGACGTCCACCGCCGCCACGTGCAGCCCCATCGCCCGGGCGTACTGCACCGCGACATGACCCAACCCGCCGACGCCGGAAATCACCACCCACTGACCGGGACGGGCCTCGGTCATCTTCAGGCCCTTGTACACCGTGACCCCGGCGCAGAGGATCGGCGCGATCTCGTCGAACGCCACCGCCTTGGGCAGGATGCCGACGTAGTCGGGGTCGGCCAGCACGTACTCGGCGTAGCGCCATTGACCGAATAGCCGGTGTTCTGCTGCGCGGCGCAGAGGGTTTCCCAGCCGGTCAGGCAATGTTCGCAGCAGCCGCAGGCGCTATACAGCCAGGGCACGCCGACGCGGTCGCCCTCCTTGACGCGCGTCACGCCGCTGCCGACCGCGGCGACGTAGCCGACGCCCTCGTGGCCGGGAATGAACGGCAGGCTGGGGCGCACCGGCCAGTCGCCTTCCACCGCGTGCAGGTCGGTATGGCAGACGCCGCAGGCCTCGATCTTCACCAGGATCTGCCCGGGGCCGGGCAGTGGGACCTTCACTTCCTCGATCCGCAGCGGTTCGCCGAAGGCATGTGCCACGGCGGCTTTCATGGTCTGGGTCATGGGGGAGTCTCCTGTGCAGTAGGAACGCCCGGTCTGCGCTCCTGAAAGGCATCGCAATTGACTTCGGGCAACTCTAGCGCCTATTCAGAACTTTGCCGCGCGCATGGTCGCGGGTGCCGGCGGGCCGGGGCTTGCGCTATACTGCGCGGCCCTCGGTCGGACCGGTTCCGGCCATGTTTCCTGCACGGCCGCGCTGGCTTCAGCGCGGCCGTTGTTCCTGATGCGCCCGCAGGCGCCGAAGAGAGGCACGACGATGACCGCACTGGTAGGCGTGATCATGGGCTCCAAGTCCGACTGGTCCACCCTCAGCCACACCGCCGACATGCTGGAAAAACTGGGCATTCCCCATGAAGTGACGGTGGTCTCCGCCCACCGCACCCCGGACCTGCTCTTCCAGTACGCCGAACAGGCCGAAGCCCGCGGGTTGCGCGTGATCATCGCCGGTGCCGGCGGCGCCGCGCACCTGCCGGGCATGTGCGCGGCCAAGACCCACCTGCCGGTGCTCGGCGTGCCGGTGCAGTCGTCGATGCTCTCGGGCGTCGATTCGCTGCTGTCGATCGTGCAGATGCCCGCCGGCGTGCCGGTCGCGACCCTGGCCATCGGCAAGGCCGGGGCGGTCAATGCGGCGCTGCTGTCGGCGAGCATCCTCGGCCACGAATTCCCCGAGTATCACGCCGCGCTGAAGACATTCCGCGACGAGCAGACCCAGACCGTGCTGGACAACCCGGACCCGCGCGGCTGAGCGGGTTCTACACTTGCCATCGGCGCGCGCGGATGGCCGCCTAACGAAGGGCCGTGAGTTATGAAAATTGGTGTGATCGGTGGCGGCCAGCTGGGCCGCATGCTGGCCCTGGCGGGCACTCCGCTGGGCATGAGCTTCGCTTTCCTCGACCCGGCGCCGGACGCCTGCGCCCAGGCCCTCGGCGAGCACATCCGCGCCGACTACGACGACAAGGAACACCTGCGCCGGCTGGCCGACGAGGTGGACCTGGTGACCTTCGAGTTCGAGAGCGTGCCGGCCGAGACCGTGGCCTTCCTTTCGCAGTTCGTGCCGGTCTACCCGAGCGCCGAAGCGCTGCGCATCGCCCGCGACCGCTGGTTCGAAAAATCCATGTTCAAGGACCTCGGCATCCCCACCCCGGAATTCGCCGACATCCAGTCGCAGGCCGACCTCGATGCCGCGGTGGCCGCCATCGGCCTGCCGGCGGTGCTCAAGACCCGCACCCTGGGCTACGACGGCAAGGGCCAGAAGCTGCTGCGCAAGCCGGCCGACGTCGCCGGTGCCTTCGCCGAACTGGGCAGCGTGCCGTGCATCCTCGAAGGCTTCGTGCCGTTCACCGGCGAGGTCTCGCTGATCGCCGTGCGCGGCCGCGACGGCGAAACCTGCTTCTACCCGCTGGTACACAACACCCACGAGAGCGGCATCCTGCGCCTGTCGGTGGCCAGCAGCAACCACCCGCTGCAGGCGCTGGCCGAGGACTACGTCGGCCGCGTGCTCGAGCAGCTGGACTACGTCGGCGTGCTGGCCTTCGAGTTCTTCGAGGTGGACGGCGGCCTGAAGGCCAACGAGATCGCCCCGCGCGTGCACAACTCCGGGCACTGGACCATCGAAGGCGCCGAGTGCAGCCAGTTCGAGAACCACCTGCGCGCGGTGGCCGGCCTGCCGCTGGGTTCGACCGCCAAGCTGGGCGAGAGCGCCATGCTCAACTTCATCGGCGAGGTGCCGGAGGTGGCCCGGGTCGTCGCCATCGAGGACTGCCACCTGCACCACTACGGCAAGGCCTTCAAGGCCGGACGCAAGGTCGGCCACGCGACGCTGCGCTGCCCCGACCGCGCCACCCTGGACCGGCAGATCACCGCCGTGGAGACGCTGATCCCCCACCCGTGACCGCCCGGCCGTCCGGCTGCGGCGAACGGTGCCAGAGCCCTCGGGTCCATTGGTTACCCTTTCGGACCTGAGGAGCATATTCATGGGCATCATCGGCACCATCATCATCGGCCTGATCGTCGGCCTCGTCGCGCGTTTCCTCAAACCCGGCGACGACAGCATGGGCTGGATCATGACCATCCTGCTGGGTATCGGCGGCTCGCTGCTGGCCACCTACGGCGGCCAGGCGCTCGGCCTGTACCAGGCCGGCGAGGGCGCGGGCTTTATCGGCGCCGTGGTCGGTGCGATCATCCTGCTGGTGATCTACGGCGTGGTGACCAGCCGCAAGCACTGACTCGCCGCGGGGCCGTTCCGCGGCCCCGTTCATTTTCCACGTAGCCGCCATGCGCCCATTCATCGTTTCGCTGCTCTGCTGCCTCGCACTCGCTTCCACCGCCCACGCCGCGCTGCCGGAACTCGACTGGCTCGAACTGATGCCGCCCGAGGATCGCCAGGCGCTGGAGGAAATGCCCGAGATCGACCACGCGACCCCCGAGGCCCTGGGTTTCAGCGACCAGGGCGGGCTCAGGCAGGAGGCCGGGCTGCCGGCGGTGATGTACTCGGCCAAGACCGTGGCGGCACTGGACGGCCGCGAGGTTCGCCTCGGCGGCTACCCGGTGCCGCTGGAAAGCGATGCCCGCGGGCGCAGCACCGAGTTCTTCCTGGTGCCCTATCCCGGCGCCTGCATCCACGTGCCGCCGCCACCGCCGAACCAGATCGTGCTGGTGCGCTACCCCAAGGGCATCGCCCTGGAAGACATCTACGCGCCGCTGTGGGTCGATGGCCGGCTGCAGGTCGAACCGGTCAGCAACGATCTGGCCGACGCGGCCTACGCGCTCGACGCCGGCACCGTCGAACTGGTCGACGAAGATGATCTCTGAGGCGTCGTAGGTTGGGTCGGGGCACGCAGCGACGAAGCCCAACGCGTGCCGTGCCTGTTGGGCTTCGCTGCGCTCAGCGCCAACCTACGAGTGCGCCCGATCGCCCGACCAGACAGTTTCCAAGGAGCCCCGAATGCCGCTGGATACCGAGCAACGCCAGGCCTTCCGCGCCCTCGCCGAGCACACCGCGGGGATCGACGAGCAGGTCTACCACACCTTCGAGCGCGATCCGCTGGAGCCGATCATCGGCCTGGGCGACGCCGACGCGCCGATCTGCTTCTTCGGCCGCGACCCGGGCCGCGAGGAGGTGCGCCATGGCGAGCCGTTCATCGGCTCCGGCGGGCAGATCGTGCGGCGCGTACTCTACCGCCACCTGCATGGCGAGCAGATGCCGGATTTCGAGGCGGGGCGGTCCCTCGGCCGGCACTATTTCTGGATCAACACCGTGCCGTACAAGCCGCTCGGCAACAAGGCCTGGTCGATGGCGGTCAAGCGCCGCTTCCATCCGCTGATGAGCCAGCTGCTGGTGGATAGCTGGCATGGCCGGCACATCGTCACCCTCGGCCGCGAGGCGTTCCTCTGGTTCGGCATCGACCAGCCGCGCGAGCAGCGCCAACGCCTGGACGACTTCTGGTCGCGCGAAGACCGCTTCACGGCCGACCTCGAGGTGCAGCTGCAGGACCCGCAGGGCCATGCCCGCGCATTCGTCCTGCACCCGCTGCCGCACCCATCGCCGCTGAACCAGACCTGGTTCAAGCGCTTCCCGGCGCTGCTCGAGGCGCGTCTGCGCCAGCTCGAGCGTTAATCGCTGACCTGATTGCGCATCGCCCCGGCCCGCCAGGCGGCGACGTTGTCCAGCGTGGTGGCCGCGATGGCCGCCAGCGCCTCCTCGGTGAGGAAGGCCTGGTGCGCGGTGACGATCACATTGGGGAACGACAGCAGGCGGGCCAGCACGTCGTCCTGCAGCGGCAGGCCGGAATGGTCCTCGAAGAACAGCCCGGCCTCCTCCTCGTAGACGTCCAGGCCCAGGTAGCCCAACTGGCCGCTCTTCAGCGCGCCGATCAGCGCCGGGGTGTCGATCAACACGCCGCGGCCGGTGTTGATCAGCATGCCGCCGCGCTTCATGCTGGCCAGGCTGTCCTGGTCGATCAGGTGCCGGGTCTGCGCGGTGAGCGGGCAGTGCAGGCTGACGATATCGCTGCTGGCCAGCAGTTCGTCGAGTGCCACGTAGCGCATGCCCAGCTGTTCCAGTTCGGGGTTGGGGAAGGGATCGTACAACTGCACCTGGCAGCCGAAGCCCTGCATGATGCGTGCGAACACCGCGCCGATCTGCCCGCTGCCGACCACGCCGACGCGCTTGCCCATGAGGTCGAAGCCGGTCAGGCCCTGCAGCGAGAAATTGCCTTCACGGGTGCGGTTGTAGGCGCGTGGCAGGCGCCGGTTGAGCGCCAGGATCAGCGCCACGGTGTGTTCGGCCACCGCGTGCGGCGAGTAGGCCGGCACCCGCACCACCGGCAGGCCGAGGCGCTGGGCGCAGGCCAGGTCGACATGGTTGTAGCCGGCCGAACGCAGCGCGATCAACCGCGTGCCGCCGGCCGCGAGCTTCTCCAGCACCGGTGCCGACAGCACGTCGTTGACGAACGGGCAGACCACCTCCGTCCCCGCCGCCAATGTGGCGGTGTCCGGATCGAGGCGGGCTTCGAGGAAATGCAACTCGAAGCCATGCGGCCGGTTGGCAGCGAGAAAGCTGTCGCGGTCGTAGGTTTTGCTGCTGAACAGGGTGATGCGCATGTGGAGCCTCTGTGGGAATGACCGAGCTGGATTGCTTAATCTCAGGCTATGTCTTGATTCACTTAAGCATATTGAGTCTGAAGTGGGCCTTGGCTTTCGTGCTGCCTGCTCGACAAGGCTGAGTGATGGCCGTTTGATGTCTTTGTGCTGGTTTTGTGAGTCGCGTCGTGTTTTGCCCGTCGATAACGGTGCGAATGCCGCTACCATGCCGCCGGCTTAATGCTGCACGTGACCCTGAGGGATATATCTGTGATCAAGGACTGATCTGTTTTTATGCTTACGCACCGTGCTTATTCTTGTCTGCTTGTCATTTGTCTGGCTTTTCAAGTTCAAGCCGCTTCCATTGAAACGCCTGGTGATCGCGATCTGATCCGCGACCGTCAACAGCGCCTGCTCGAGGAGCAGCAGCGGCGGCTGGAGGAACTGCAGCAGCTGCCCGGCAAACCGCAGGAGGAGCCAGAGCGGCCCGCCCAGGCGGACGAACGCTGCTTCGATATCCACGAAATCACCCTGCAGGGCGCCAGCCTGATCGACGAGGCGGCGCGCGAACGTCTGTTGGCGCCCTTCGTTGGCCAGTGCCTGGGCGCAGGCCAGCTCAATGCGCTGCTCAAGGCCATCACCGACTACTACCTCGACCGTGGCTACGTCACTACCCGTGCCTACCTGCCGCAGCAGGATCTGAACGACGGCAGCCTCGAAGTGCTGGTGGTCGAGGGGCGCCTGGAGGGGCTGGACAGCTCCGAATTGGCCAGCGAGCGTGAATTGGCCATGGCTTTTCCCGGCAAGCCGGGCGAGATTCTCGATCTGCGCGAACTGGAGCAACTGGTCGACCAGCTCGGCCGTCTGCCGTCGCGCCAGGCCCAGCTGGAGCTGCTGCCCGGCGAGGCGGTGGGCGGTAGTCGGGTGCAGTTGGCCGGCCAGCGTGACAAGCCCTGGCGGGTATCGCTCAACCGCCACAACGACGGCCAGTCCAGCAGCGGCGAACAGCAATGGGGAGCGGGGCTGGACTGGGACAGCCCGCTGGGCCTGGCTGACCAGCTCGGCCTGCGCGGCGGTGGCGACACGCTCAGCGACCACTGGCGCCATTCGGCCAACCAGGGGCTGTTCTACAGCCTGCCCTACGGCTGGTGGACCTTCAACTACAGCTACGGCCAGAGCTATTACCGCAGTCTCGCCCAGGCCAACGGCTTCGACTTCCATACCGACGGCGAGAGCCGCAGCCACGCATTGCGCGCCGAGCGGGTGCTGCACCGCGACAATGTCGGCAAGACGGCGATCAACCTCGGCCTGTCGCATCTGCGCACGCGCAACTACATCGAGAACAGCCTGCTGGAGGCCTCCAGCAACCGCCTCAGCGAGTTCCAGCTCGGTTTCAACCATGGCCGCCGCATCGGCACTGCCTTCGTCAACCTGGACCTTGGCTGGCAACGCGGTATAGGCGCCTTCGACGCCCAGGACAACGACCATCCCAAGTCCGGCGAGCCGGTCGCCCGTTACCACAAGTACAGCCTGACCCTGAGTTACCTGCAGCCGTTCCAGCTGGGGGGCGAACAGTTCAGCTTCGACAGCCTGGCCACCGGGCAGCGCAGCGAGGACGTGCTGTTCAGTCCGCAGCGCATCAGCATCGGCGGGCTCAGCTCGGTGCGTGGCTTCAAGGAGCAGTCGCTGTCCGGCGACACTGGCGGCTACTGGCGCAACCAACTGCGCTGGCGCCGCCCGGTCACTCATGAGGCGCTGCGCCCCTGGCTGGGCGAGTACGGCGTGACCCTGGCCTATGACGTCGGCGTTATTCATGGCAATCGCCATAACCCCGGCATGAGCGGGCGCATGAGCGGCCAGGCCATCGAGCTCTACCTGCGCGGCCAGCACCTGGCGACCAGCCTGACCTGGGCGCAGTCGCTGGAGCGGCCCGACGCCATCGCCGAGGCCGAGCACCCGCTGTACTTCCGCGTCGACCTGTATTTCTAAAAAACGCCCGCGCCACGACGCAGGCAGGCCAACAGCATTTCGCGCAACACCCGGGGAGTCATCACATGGACGTCCGTAGCCCGTTCTTCAGCAACCTGGCCCTGATCCTGGCCGGGGTCCTGTTCCTCAACCCCATCGTCGCTACCGCGGCGCAACTGGCGGTGGACGCCAAGGCCGGCGGCAATACCAGCCTCGGCCAGGCGGGCAACGGCGTGCCGCTGGTGAACATCGCCACCCCCAACGGCAAGGGCCTGTCGCACAACAAGTTCAGCGACTACAACGTCGGTGCCCAGGGCCTGATCCTCAATAACGCCACCGAGCGTACCCAGGCTACCCAGCTGGGCGGCATCGTCGTCGGCAACCCCAATTTGCAGGGCAAGGCCGCCGGCATGATCCTCAACGAGGTGACCGGCGCCAACCCCAGCCAGCTGCGCGGTTACACCGAGGTGGCCGGCCAGGCGGCGCGGGTCATCGTCGCCAACCCCCACGGGATCACCTGCGACGGCTGCGGCTTCATCAACACCCCGCGCGCCACCCTCAGCACCGGCCGGCCGATCGTCGAGGACGGCCGCCTGTCGCGCTTCGATGTCGACGGCGGGCAGATCGCCATCCAGGGCGCCGGTCTCAACGCCAGCAACCTCGAGCAGTTCGACCTGATCACCCGCAGCGCCAAGCTCAATGCCGAGCTGCACGCGAACCGGCTCAATATCGTCACCGGGCGTAACCAGGTGGACGCCGACAGCCTCGCCGCCACGGCCAAGGCTGCCGACGGCACCGCCAAACCGGCCCTGGCCATCGACAGCTCGGCCCTTGGCGGCATGTACGCCGGCGCCATCCGCCTGGTCGGCACCGAGGCCGGTGTCGGCGTCAAGCTGGCCGGCAACCTGGCGGCCAGCGCCGGCGATATCCGCATCGATGCGAGTGGCAAGCTGAGCCTGACGCAGACCTCTGCCAGCGGCAATCTGGCGCTCAGGGCCGGCGATGTGGAGCTGCTCGGCAAGACCTACGCCGGCGGCAAGGCCGAGGTCAATGCACAGAATCAGCTGCGGGTACAGCAGAGCCTGGCGGCGGCGGGCAACGTCAGCCTGCAGGGTGCCCAGGTGGTCAACCAGGGCGTGGTCGAGGCGGGCGTCAGGCCGGACAACAGCCGCACCGCCGCCGACCTGAACATCAGCGCCCAGCAGGTGCGCAACGCCGGAACCCTGATCGGCAATCGCCAATTGCAGGTCAATGCCAGCCAGACGCTGGACAACCAGGGCGGCACGCTTAGCGGCAAGACGCTGACCCGGGTCGATGCCGCGCAGCTGGACAACCGTCAGGGGCGGGTGCTGGGTGATACCGCCGTGAGCGTGGCCGCGGGCGGCGTGGACAACCGCGGCGGGCAGGTAAGCGCCAAGAGTGTGGATGTCGCCGTGCGCGACGGCGGCGCGCTGGACAATCGCCAGGGCATGCTGTTCGCCGAACAGCGTCTGGGCGTTTCGGCCGGCAGCCTGGACAACAGCGGCAAAGGCACCCTGGCCAGTCAGGGCAGCCTGAGCGTCACGCTCGGCGGTCACCTGGACAACCACGACCAGGGCACGCTGACCAGCCAGGGCGCGCAGAGCATCAGCGCGGCTAGTGTCGACAACAGCGGCGACGGCCTGCTGTCCAGTCGCTCCAGCCTCAACCTGAACCGGGCCGCGACCAACAATCAGGGCGGTCGGATTCTGGCCGACGGCGCGCTCAGCCTGAACCAGGGCAGCCTGGACAACCAGGGTGGCACGCTCAGCGGCAAGAGCCGCGTCGACCTCAACCTGTCCAGCCTGGACAACCGCAACCAAGGTCAGGTCAGCGCCAAGGGCGATCTCGAGGCCAAGGTAGGCACCCTCGAGCAAGCGGGCGGGGGCGAGTTGCTCAGCCACGGCAGGATGACGCTCGACGCCACGCGCATCGACAATCGTCAGGGCGGTTTGATCGCCGCTACCGGCGGTCTGCAGATCGATGCGCGCGAGGTGCTGCTCAACGCCGGCGGGGAAATCTCCACCCCGGGCCTGGCATTGATCCGCGTCCAGGCCGACGGCGGTCAACCCGCCGCCGTACTGGACAACAGCGATGCAGGTTTGATCGTTGGCGACCGAGGGCTGGAGCTGTACGTCCAGCGCCTGCTGAACAACGCCAAGGGCATGCTGTCCGGGCGCGACGGCCTGAAACTGGTCGGTGGCAGCCTGGACAACAGCGGCGGCGGCACCCTTAGCAGCCGGCAAACCGTCAGCGTGCAGCTCAGCGGCGCGCTGGACAACCATGACCAGGGCGGCCTGCTCAGCGGCGGCAGCCTGCTGCTCGAGGCAGCCAGCATCGACAACCGGGCGGGCGGCCTGGTCTCCAGCGGCTCTGCCTTGAGCGTCGCAGGCGGCAGCCTGAACAACCAGGGCGGCAAGCTGGTCAGCGATGGCCGGTTGAGCATCCAGAGCGCCAGCCTGGACAACGGCAACGCCGGCGTCATCAGCGCCGGCCAGGCGCTGAGCATCGACACCGGGCGGCTCGACAACCACGCCCAGGGCCTGATCACCGCCGGCGCCGGCCTGTCGCTGAGCGCCGGCCAGTTGAACAACCATGGCCGCGGCGTCATCGCCGGCAAGGGCGCCGTCGGGATCATCGCCAGCGGCCTGGACCAGCACGAGGGTGGCGAGCTGGTCAGCGAGACCGCACTGAGCCTCGACCTGCAAGGCGGCGACCTCGACAACAGCGGCCAGGGCCTGATCGCCACACCCGGCGCGCTGCTGCTGCACCATCTCGGCCGCGTCGACAACCGCTTCGGCGGCGAAATCTCCAGCGCCCAGGGCTTCCTGCTCAAAGCCGTCGAACTGAACAACGGCGCCGGGCGCATCATCAGTGGCCAGGCCCTGCAGCTGCAGATCACCCAGACGCTGCTGAACAACCTCAAGGGCGCGCTCTCCGCCGCCAGGCTGACGGTCGCGGCGGCGAGCCTGGACAACTCCGGCGCCGGCATGCTGGTCAGCCAGGGCGATCTCACCTTGAGCCTCGGCGGCAAGCTGGACAACCACGACCAGGGGCTGATCTCCGCCGGCCAGGCGTTGAACGTTCACAGCGCCGAACTGGACAACTCCGCAGGCGGCCTGCTGGCCAGCGGCGGCGAGCTGCAACTGAACACCGGCGCCATCGACAACCAGGGCGGTGGCATCGCCAGCCAGGGCACGCTGGATGCCAGCAGCGCGGGCCTCGACAACCGCGGCGGGGTGATCAGCAGCCGGCAGGCCCTGAGCCTGACCGCCGCTGCGGTGGACAACCGGGCGGGCGGCCTGATCACCAGCGCCGACGCCCTGAGCCTGGTCGCCGAAAGTCTCGACTCCACCAGGGCGGCGAACTCTCCGCCAAGGGCGACCTGTACCTGAAGCTAGGCCGACTCATCCAGCAGCAGGGCCGTCTGATCGGCGAAGCCGGGGTGCGCTTCGACCTGCAGGGCGGCGATCTGGACAACCGCGCAGGCCTGCTCAGCGCCAAGGGGCCGCTGACCCTGGACAACCTGGGCAAGCTGGACAACCGCGGCGGCGAGCTGTCCAGCAACCAGGCTATCGCCTGGTGGCCGCGGCCATCGACAACGGCGACCAGGGCCGGCTGCTCAGTGCCGCAACCCTGGATATCGACCTGGGCGGCGGCGCGTTGCGCAATGCAGGGGGCGGCCTGGTTTCCGGCTGGCAGGGCCTGACGCTCGAGGCCGGTAGCCTCGACAACAGCGCAGGCGGCACGCTGTCCAGCCGCGACGGCGACCTGGACGTGGCCCTGAGCGGTGCGCTGAACAACAGCGGCGAGGGCGCCTGGTCAGCAAGGGCGGGCTATCGGTCGCCGCCACCAGCCTGGACAACAGCGCCAAGGGCATCCTGTCCAGCGGGGCCGACCTCGAACTGAGCCTCGCCGGCACCTTGAACAACTCGGCCGCCGGCCTGATCGACAGCCAGGGCACACTCGGTATCAGCGCCGGCGCGGTCGACAACCGGGGCGGGCAGATCGCCAGCCAGCAGGCCGCCAGCCTCGGCGCCAGCAGCCTGGACAACCGCGCCGGTCAGCTTTCCAGCAACGCGGCGCTGAGCCTGACGCTGACCGGCAACCTGCTCAATACGCAAAACGCCAAGCTGGCCAGTGCCGGCCCGCTGCTGCTCGAGGCGGCGGCCATCGACAACCAGGGCGGCAGTCTGATCAGCCAGAACCTGCTGCAACTGACCGCCGCCAGCCTGAACAACGCAGGCGGTACCCTGGCCGCTCGCAACGGGCTCGATCTGCTGCTCTCCGGTGCGCTGAACAACTCGGCCTCCGGCCTGATCCACAGCCAGCAGGGCACGCTCGAGATCCAGGCGCAAAGCCTGAACAACCAGGGCGGCGCCCTGAGCGCGCAACAGGATCTGAGCCTGGGCCTGAATGGCCTGCTGGACAACCGCAGCGGCCATATCCAGAGCATTAACGGCAACCTCGACCTGCACCAGTCCGGCGCGGTGGACAACACAGGCGGCGTGCTCAGCAGTCTCCAGGGCTGGCTGAAACTGCTCAGCGCCGGCCTGTTCGACAACGACGGCGGCACCACCCAGGCACAAGCGCTGGCCATCACCGCCAAGGGCGTCGACAACCGGGCCGGGCACCTCTCGGCGCTGGCCGGCGACAGCCGCATCACCGCCACCGGCGCCACCTTCAACAACCAGGGCGGCGGGCTCTACGCGCAGCAGACGCTGCAGGTGAGCGCGGCCGACTTCAACAACCAGGGCGCGAGCCAGGGGCTGGGCGGCAAGGTGGCCGGCGGGCGGATCGACTTCGGCCTGAGCGGCGCGCTGAACAACCGCTTCGGCCTGATCGAGAGCGACAGCACCCTCAGCCTGAATGCCAGCGGCTTCGGCAACAGCGGCGGCAGCTGCGTTCTCTGGGCACCGCAGGCACCACCCTGATCCGTGGCGGCCTGCTGGACAACCGCAGCGGCCTGATCGAAACCGCCAACACCGCGCTGCAACTGGACGTCAGCGGCCTGCAGAACGAAGGCGGCGTGATCCGCCATGTCGGCACGGGCACCTTCGGCCTCTCGGCGGCCAACGTCATGGCCGCCGGCGGCAGCCTCAGCAGCAACGGCGTGCTCGGCATCAACGCCAGCAGCTGGGTGAACAGCAGCGTGCTGCAGGCCGGTACGCTGAACCTCAATATCGGCACCTTCACCCAGACCGCCAGCGGCCAACTGCTGGCCAGCCAGGCCCTCGTCGGCAGCGGTGGCAGCTGGACCAACCACGGCCTGCTGGCCAGTGACGGTACGCTCAGCCTGACCCTCAGCGGCGGCTACGGCGGCGCCGGCCGGGTCACCAGCCTCGGCGACCTGACCCTGCGCGCCGGCACCCTGAACAACTACGGCACGCTGGGTAGCGCCGAGCAGCTCAAGCTGCACGCGCCGACCCTGCTCAACGAGAACGGCCTGATCTTCAGCGGCGGCGATATGGCGCTGCGGGTGAATGAGTTCACCAATAAGTATGCGGATGTTTACAGTCTGGGCAGCATCGACTTGGCCAGGGATGCCAGCGGCAATCAGGCCAGCCGGGTCGACAACCTTTCCGCTACCCTGGAGGCGGTGGGCGACTTTAGCCTGCGCAGCGCCATCATCAACAACGCCCGGGATGTGCTGATCATCGGCAATACCGGCAAATACAGTGCGGTGGTCACCGAACTGGCCTGTCGAGGCCCTTACAACCCCAGCGGCGATTGCGACTTGGGCAGCAACGGACGTCGCGTGGGCGTCTGGCAGGTGACTGAGCGCGACAGACTGGATGTGGTCGACAGCAGCGCCGCATCGAACCTGATGGCCGGCGGCGACCTTTTCATGGTCGGCCAGCAACTGCTCAACCACAGCAGCCTGATCAGCGCGGGCGGCAATCTCGAAGCGACCTTCGCCACGCTGGAGAACAAGGGCGTCAAGCCCGGCGAAGTCGAAACGCTGCGCATCTTCGTATCCGGCCGCAAGCCGAGCTACTACTACTACGCCGACGCGGCCTCGAGCTTCAATCTCAAGCATTCCCCGAGCCCGCAACTGGAGACACTGGAGCAGGATCTCAACCACTTCATCGGCCTGATGGAGCGGGAATACCTGGAAGGGCGCCAGATCAATGAAATCTCCAGCGCAGGGGAAGCCTACTCGGCGATCATCCAGGCGGGGGGCGACGTGACCATCCAGGCCAGCCAGACCCTGGAAAACAGCGCCATCCGCCCGCGCTATAGCTACGTGGCGGCGGTAATCGCGTCGACAGCAGCACGCCGGGCACGGCCATCGCAACCTACGTCAGCCTCACCCCACAACTCCCACCCGACCTGCAGCAGCTTCAAGTCAACCCCTTGAGCCTGCCCGGCTTCGTCCTGCCGCAAGGCGAGAATGGCCTGTTCCGCCTTAGCGACCAGGCGGCCCGCACCGCCAACGCCAGTACTGCGCAAGGCGCGACGGACGGCAACGGGCTGGCCGCCAGCACGGTGAACGTGGGCGCCGGCCAATCCGCGCAGGGGCCTGCAGCCGTCAGCGGCAGCGCCTGGAGCTTGCAGGGCGGGCAGGGCAGCGTCACTGTAACCTCGCCGGCCGCCGGTTCGCTCTCTGTCGCCGGCATCCAGAGCCTGCCCACAAACGCGGCGCCGAGCGTCAGCCACAAGTACCTGATCGAAACCAATCCCGAACTCACCAACCTCAAGCAGTTCATGGGCTCGGACTACCTGCTGGGCAACCTCGGCTACGATCCGGACAAGGCGCAGCTGCGCCTGGGCGACGGCCTCTACGAGCAGCGGCTGATCCGCGAAGCGGTAGTGGCCCGTACCGGCCAGCGCTACCTGGCCGGGCTGAGCAGCGACGAGGCGATGTACCGCTACCTGATGGACAACGCCATCGCCAGCAAGGATGCGCTGGGCCTGTCGCTCGGCGTCACGCTGACGGCCGAACAGGTCGCCGCGCTGACCCACGACATCGTCTGGCTGGAAGAGCACGAGGTCCTGGGCGAGAAGGTGCTGGTGCCGGTGCTCTACCTGGCCCAGGCCGAAGGCCGGCTGGCGGCCAACGGCGCGCTGATCCAGGGCCGCGACGTGACGCTGATCGCCGGCGGCGACCTGATCAACCAGGGCACCCTGCGCGCCAGCGAAGGCCTCAGCGCCGTGGCCGGCGGCAGCCTGGTCAACAGCGGCCTGATCGAAGCCAGCGAGCGCCTGCAACTGCTGGCCAGCGACAGCATCCGCAACGCCCAGGGCGGCATCATTGCCGGGCGCGACGTCAGCCTCACCGCCCTGAGCGGCGACGTGATCAACGAACGCAGCGTCAGCGTGCACCAGAGCGCCGCCGGCAATCGGGAATGGATCAGCAGCTTCGCCGACAGCGCTGCGCGCATCGAAGCATCCGGCGATCTGTCGCTGGCCGCCGGCCGCGACGTCATCAACCTCGGCGGCGTGCTCGACAGCCGCGGCGACCTCAGCCTGAGCGCGGGCCGCGACGTGACCATCGCCTCGGTACAGGACCTGCAGCACACCTCGCGCGGCAGCAGCTACCTCGACGAGCGGGTAACCCAGCTGGGCGCCGAAGTGAGCGCCGGGCGCGACCTGGAGATCGGTGCGGGCAGGGACCTGGGCATCATCGGCAGTGAGATCAAGGCCGGGCGCGACCTGGGGCTGCAGGCTGGGGGCGACATCACCCTGGCCGCGGCGGCTGATGAGTCGCACTTCTATTCCCAGAGCAAGAAGGTCACCCGCCAGGAAGACCACGTCCAGCAGCAGGCCAGCGAGCTCAGCGCCGGCGGCAGCCTGGGCATCGTCGCCGGGCAGGACCTGAACCTGATCTCCAGCAGGGTCAGCGCGAACGACGAAGCCTACCTGGTGGCCGGCGGCGACCTGAACCTGCTGGTGGCGCAGGATGAGCATTATTCCTACTACCTGAAGAAAAAGACCAAAAGTGGAGTGCTGTCCAGCTCATCCAAGACCACCTATAGCGCCAGCGGACAGACCCTTGCGCGGGGCAGTCTGGTGAGCGCCGATACGGTCACTCTGCAGGCCGGTAGCGACCTGAAGGTGAATGGCAGCGACGTCGTTTCCACCGAGCAGACCACCCTGCGGGCCGGTAACGACATCACCATCGACGGCGCTACCGAAAGCAGCTTCAGCGAGCACTTCGAACAGAAGAAAAAGTCGGGACTGATGGGCAGTGGTGGTATCGGTATCACGCTGGGCTCGGCCAGTACCAAGAGCACCCAGCAGAACACCACCCAGACCAGTAGGGCCAGCACCATCGGCAGTGTGTTGGGCAATGTTGATATCCAGGCCGGCAATGACCTGGCCATCATTGGCTCGGAGCTGGTGGCCGGACAAGAGATCAACCTGATCGGCCAGAATGTCAGCATCAGCGCCGCCGAGCAGCAGAGTCGTAGCGACCAACGCTACGAGAGCAAGAAGAGTGGCCTGACCCTGGCGCTGTCTGGTGCGGTGGGCAGTGCAGTCAATACCGCCTACGAAACCGCACGTGCCGCCAGGGACGAGGACGATAGCCGCTTGTCGGCTCTGCAAGGTGTCAAGGCGGGATTGACCGGGTATCAAGCCTGGCAGGCCGTGCAGCAGGAGGGTGGCATGACGTCCGACAACGCGGGCCAGTTCGTGGGGATCAGCCTTTCCCTGGGCACGCAGAAGTCCAGCTCCCGACAGACGCAGGAGCAGAGCGTCGCGCAGGGCAGTAACCTGACCGCCGGCAGCGATATCAACATCCTTGCCCTGGGGAGTGGCCAGGCTGGCGAGGATGGCGACATCCGTGTCCAGGGCAGTCAACTGGGGGCAGGTCAGGACATGCTGCTGGCAGCGAACCGGGACATCATCCTGGAGGCCGCCGCCAACACCCAGAAGCTGGATGGCAAGAACAAGAGTGGCGGCGGTGCGGTGGGCATCAGTCTGGGCGTAAGCGACAGCGGCGCGGGCTTGAGTATCTTCGCCAATGCCAACCAGGGATCGGGCAAGGAGAAAGGCAATGGCACCACCTGGAGCGAAACCACCCTGGATGCGGGCCAGCAGATCAACCTGATCAGCGGTCGCGATACCCGTCTGATCGGCGCTCAGGTCAGCGGCGAGCAGGTCTCTGCCACCGTTGGGCGTGATCTGACCCTGCAAAGCCTGCAGGACAGCGACCGCTACGACGCCAAGCAAAAGAACGTCAGTGGCGGTGCCAGCTTTACCTTCGGCAGCATGACGGGTAGCGGCTACCTCAACATAAGCCAGAGCAAGATCGATTCGAACTACGACAGCGTCCAGGAGCAGACCGGCTTCTACGCCGGCCAGGGGGGTACCAGATCGACGTGGGCAACCACACGCAACTGGACGGCAGTGTGATTGCCAGCACCGCCGATGCCGACAAGAACCGCCTGAACACCGGTACGTTCGGCTGGAGCGATATCCGCAACAAGGCCGAATACAGCAGCGAGCAGCAGAGTGTGGGGGCAAGCAGCGGTGGTTCGATCGGTAGCCAGTTCGCGGGCAACCTGGCCAATACCTTGCTGGTAGGCAGCAATCGTGGTGAAGCTGCCAGCAGCACCACCCACTCGGCCGTCTCCGAAGGGGAACTGATCATTCGTAATGGCGAGGCACAGCAACAGGACGTTGCAACCTTGAACCGTGACGTCGAAAACGCCAACAACGCCCTCAGCCAGATCTTCGACAAGGAGAAGGAACAACAGCGTCTGCGTCAGGCGCAACTGATCGGCGAGATCGGCAGCCAGACGATGGACATCATCCGCACCGAGGGTCAGCTCAAGGCCACCCAAGCCGCACGAGAAGAGCTGGCCCAGCAAGGCATCGCTCATCCCACCGCGGAACAGATCCAGGCCAGTGAAAGCTACAAGGAAGTCATGAACCAGTACGGCACCGGCAGCGACCTGCAGCGTGCTGCCCAGGCCGTGACCGCTGCCCTGCAAGGATTGGCTGGAGGTGACATGGGGGCGGCGCTGGCTGGAGCCGCGGCGCCTTACCTGGCGCAGACCATCAAGCAGGTGGCAGGGGATAACGACACCGCACGGCTGATGGCCCATGCGGTGCTGGGTGCGGTGGTGGCGCAGGCACAGGGCAGTTCCGCTGTGGCGGGAGGGTTGGGCGCGATAACAGCGGAAGTGGCTGCCGGGCTGATTGCCGAACAGCTCTTCGGCCAGCGAGATACCTCGCAGCTGTCCGAAGAGCAGAAGCAGACCGTCTCCGCGCTGGCGACGTTGGCAGGGGGAATTGCCGGCGGAATTGGCGGCGGCGACGCGGCGGGCGCCGTGGCTGGAGCGCAAGGCGGGAAGAATGCGGTAGAGAACAACGAGTTGTTGCCGCCAGGATTGATGCAGTATGGGCAGGCAGTTACTTCTCATGGTCAACTCCTACTAGAACAAGGAGCATCCCCTGAAGAGATATCGGCAGCCCTGAGGGATCATGCAAGGGGCCTTGGCTTTGAAGGGCCTGATCCGGTTGCTGGGATGCTTAAGGCTGGAGGCTGTTAGTTCCTGCTGGAGCCGGCATTGTTTTAAGTGCTCCGGTAACTTTGGGAAGCGTGGCTATTGGATCAGTAGTCTCCGGAGGCGTTGAGTATTATTATCAATATGACATTGAGGGCGGAAATGTAGACTTAGTAGAGGTTGGTAAGACCTCTTTGATAGGTGGGTTAACTCAGGGTAAGAATTTGCCGGTGACTATTATCTCAAATGTGGGTGGGGAATACGTTTATAAAACTGTTAAAGGGGAAAATGCTGGCGCCTCTATGGTCGGTGCTGCCCTTGGTAGTGCGGCGGGGTGGAAGGCAGGGGGGAAAGCAGCAAAGGGCTTAGGGAAACCCTG